>NZ_JBVHZH010000002.1:110560-110841 GCF_055574515.1 Streptomyces sp. NPDC029466 | reverse complement strand
AGGGGGGGGGGGGGGGGGGGGGGGGGGGGGGGGGGGGTCCCTCCCCCCCCCCCCCCCCCCCCCCCCCCCCCCCCCCCCCCCCCGCTCCGACCCGTCCCCTCCCGTTGAAGGGTGGGGAAAAGCCGGTAGGGGTGCACGTAGATGGGCCGGTGCGGGCCGTAGGGCCCGGTTTGGCTTACGGCGGCACGCCCCCACCCACCCGCACTCACTCCCCCAACGGGAGGGGACGGGCCGGAGGGGCCTGTGTTGTGGACGTAAAGCGAAGCAGTCCACAACACAGG
>NZ_JBVHZH010000002.1:60273-110551 GCF_055574515.1 Streptomyces sp. NPDC029466 | reverse complement strand
TTCACCTCGCGGGGGTGTGTTGTTCTGGGTGTTCTTTTCCTCGCCCCCCCCCCCCCCCCCCCCCCCCCCCCCCCCCCGGCCCCGGAGGTCCGTCACCGCACCCGCAAACCACCCAGCCCGCCGCAGGCGCAACGGCGACAAACCCCCACGGCGGGAAAGCCGAAAAGAGGGGGGGAGGACAACCTAGCCCTCAGGGCGAAGCATCGCGTCGATGATCTTCGCCCATTGCTCGACGACCCGATCGCGGCGGGCCGAATCGTCCGTCAGCAGGTTCGCGAGGCCCAGGCCCCGGGCCATGTCGAGCAGGCCCTGGACGGTCTCGCGGACACCGGCCACCGCCTCATCCGCGTCGAGCAGGGCCACCGCCGTGCGGTGGGCCTCCCGGCCGACGCGGGCCTCCAGGGCGGTGACCCGGTCACGGAGCTGCTCTTCGTCGGAGGCGGCGACCCACAGATGCAGCGCGGCGCGGAACAGCGGGCCCGTGTAGAGGCCGACGAGGGCCTCGACGATGATCCAGGTGCGGGCGACGGAGCCGGCCGGGGGCAGGTTGTGGGCGACCGCCTTGACGGCGCCCTGGCGCTTCTCGGCGACGTGTTCGACGGCCGCCGTGAAGAGGTCCTCGCGGGTGCGGAAGTGGTGCTGGGCGGCGCCCCGGGAGACGCCGGCCCGCTCGGCGACCACTGCGACCGTGCTGCCGCTCCAGCCGCGCTCCGCCAGGCAGGAGACGGCGGCCTCCAGCAGTTTGAGGCGGGTGGCGCGGCTGCGTTCCTGCTGGGGCTGCTTGGGGCCGCGGGCGGGGGTCAGCGCGCCCATGCGGGGGCCCGTCGTTCCAGGAAGGCGGTCATGCCCTCGCGGGCCTCGGCGGAGCCGAAGAGCCGGGCGGACTGTTCGGCGAGCGCGTCGGTGTCGCGGTCGAAGGCGGCCAGCACCTCTGCCGTGACCAGCTTCTTCGACTCGGCCAGGCCCTGGGGGGACCCCTTGCGCAGCCCGTCCAGTACGGGCGCGAGGCCGGTGTCGACGTCGTCGGCGGCGAGGGTGACCAGGCCGATCCGGGCCGCCTCGGCCGCGTCGAACTTCTCGCCGGTCAGGTAGTAGCGGCCGGCGGCGCGGGGGTCCAGCCGCGGCAGCAGCGGCAGCGAGATGACGGCGGGGGCGAGGCCGAGGCGGGCCTCGGTGAAGGCGAAGGTGGCGTCCGGGCCGGCCGCGGAGATGTCGCAGGCGCCGAGCAGACCCAGGCCGCCGGCCCGGACGTGTCCGGTGACCCGGGCGACGACCGGTTTGGGCAGTGCCACGATCGCGCGCAGCAGCCGGGCCAGGCCCAGCGGGCCGTCCTTCGCGGTGCCCGAGGTGGCCTCGGAGAGGTCAGCGCCGGCGCAGAACGTGCCGCCGGTGTGGGTGAGGACGACGGCGCGGGTGTCGTCGTCGGCCGCGGCGTCCGTGAGCGCCTGGTGCAGTTCGGCGACCAGGCGGGTGGAGAGGGCGTTGCGGTTGTGCGGGGAGTCCAGGGTGAGGGTGGTGATGCCGCGCTCGTGGGAGCGCGGGACCAGGGTCTCCGCGGACGCGTCGGTCGTCGGGGCGTCGGTCATCGGGGCGTCGAGCTCCTTTCCCTGGCGCGCAGTTCGCGCCGCAGGATCTTTCCGGTGGTGGCGCGCGGCACGCTGGCCAGGAATTCCACGCGGCGCACTTTTTTGTACGGGGCGACCTGTCCGGCAACGTACGCGATCACCTCGTCCTCGGTCAGCCGGGCCCCCCGCTGCCGCACCACGAACGCCTTGGGCACCTCGTTGCCGTCCTCGTCCTGGACGCCGATGACCGCGGCGTCGGCGATCGCGTCGTGGGTGAGCAGCAGCGCTTCGAGGTCGGCGGGGGCGACCTGATAGCCCTTGTATTTGATCAACTCCTTGACGCGGTCGACGACATGGAGCCAGCCGTCGCCGTCGGTCCGTCCGATGTCGCCGGTGTGCAGCCAGCCGTCGGGGTCGATCATCGCGTCGGTCTCGGCGGGCCGCCCCAGATAGCCCTTCATGACCTGGGGGCCGCGGATGAGGATCTCGCCGCTCTCCCCCGGCCCCACGTCCTGGCCGGTCTCCAGGGACACCAGGCGCATCTCGGTGTTGGGGATCAGCTTGCCGACGGCGCCGGGCGGCGGGTTCGGGGCGTCGAGGGGGACGCAGTGGGTGCCGGGGCTCAGCTCGGTCATGCCGTAGGCCTGGAGCACCGGTGGCAGGCCGAGCCGCCGGGAGCAGGCCGCGGCCAGCCCGGCGTCCAGGGGCGCCGCGGCGGAGACCAGGTAGCGCAGGGAGGAGAGGTCGTAGTCGGCGACCAGGGGGTGTTTGGCGAGGGCGAGGACGATCGGGGGTGCCACGTAGACGGCCGTGATGCGGTGTTGCTCGATGGTGGTGAGGAATTGCTTCAGGTCGAAGCGGGGCAGGACGACGACGGTGGCGCCGTTGCGCAGTGGGGCGTTCATCAGGGCGGTCAGCCCGTAGATGTGGAAGAAGGGCAGTACGGCGAGGACCCGGTCGTCGGGGCCGTTGGAGACGAGCGGGGCGAGCTGGGCGAGGTTGGTGGCGATGCTGCGGTGGGTGAGCATCACGCCCTTGGGGGTGCCGGTGGTGCCGGAGGAGTAGGGGAGGACGGCCAGGTCCTGGGCCGGATTGAGGGTGACCGATGGTTCCGGGGCGGTTCCGGCGGCCAGGTCCCCTACGGAGCGGTGGCCCGGGGCCCGGTCGCAGACGAGGATCTCGGCGATACCGCCGGTCTGCTGGGCGGCGGCGCGGGCGGTGTCCAGCAGCGCCGATACGGTCACGATCCAGCGGGCCCCGGAGTCCTTCAGCTGTTTGGTGAACTCGCCCTCGGTGGCGAGCGGATGGACGGTGGTGACCGCCGCCCCGCAGCGCGAGGCGGCGTAGAACACGGCCGGGAAGAGCACGGTGTTCGGGCTGTGCAGGGCCAGCACCTCGCCCTTGCGGACGCCGGACGCCGCCAGGGCCGCCGCGATCCGGCGGCTGAGACGGTCCAGCTCGGTGTAGCTGAGGGTGGTGCCGTCGAGGCCGTCGATCAGTGCGGGCCGGTCGCCGTACTCCGCCGCCCGCCCGAGGACGGCCTCATGGATCGGCAGCTCTACGGGCGCGACGTCGGCGTACTCGCTGTGGAACACGTGGGACACCATGCCGGGGCCTTCCCTTCGACGGGGTAGGACGGGCCGGGCGGGTGCGGCGCCGCCCCGCCGGCCGGGGCGGGCCGCCCGGCCGGCACGGTCAGCATGGCGCCCTCAGTACGACTTGGGCAGCCCCAGGGACTGGTGCGAGACAAAGTTGAGGATCATCTCGCGGCTGACCGGCGCGATCCGCGCCACCCGGGCGGCGGTGATCATCGAGCCGAGGCCGTACTCCTGGGTGAGGCCGTTGCCGCCGAGGGTGTGGACGGCCTGGTCGACGGCGTGCACCGCGGCCTCGGCCGCCGCGTACTTGGCCATGTTGGCGGCCTCGCCCGCGCCCAGGTCGTCGCCCGCGTCGTAGAGATGGGCCGCCTTCTGCGTCATCAGCCGGGCGAGCTCCAGCTCGATATGGGCCTGCGCGAGCGGGTGGGCGACGGCCTGGTGGGCGCCGATGGGCTCCTTCCACACCTGGCGGGTACCGGCGTAGTCGACGGCCCGGCCCAGCGCGTAGCGGCCCATGCCGAGGGCGAAGGCGGCGGTCATGATCCGCTCCGGGTTGAGCCCGGCGAACAGCTGGAGCAGCCCGGCGTCCTCGTCGCCGACCAGCGCGTCGGCGGGCAGCCGTACCTCGTCCAGGGTCAGCTCGAACTGCTTCTCCGGGGCGGACAGTTCCATCGCGATCGGGCTGCGGCCGAAGCCGGGGGTGTCGCGCGGCACGATGAAGAGGCAGGGCTTCAGGCGGCCGGTGCGGGCGTCCTCGGTGCGGCCGACGATCAGGGTCGCGTCGGCGATGTCGACGCCGGAGATGAAGACCTTGCGGCCGTTGAGGACCCAGTCCTCGCCGTCCTTGCGGGCGGTGGTCGTGATGCGGTGCGAGTTGGAGCCGGCGTCCGGTTCGGTGATGCCGAAGGCCATCTTGCGGGAGCCGTCGGCGAGGCCCGGGAGCCAGGTCCGCTTCTGCTCCTCGGTGCCGAACCGGGCGATGACCGTGCCGCAGATGGCGGGCGAGACCACCATCATCAGGAGGGGGCAGCCGGCGGCGCCCAACTCCTCCAGCACGATGGAGAGTTCGACGATGCCGCCGCCTCCGCCGCCGTGCTCCTCGGGGAGGTTGACGCCGAGGTAGCCGAGTTCGGCGGCCTCCGCCCAGAGGTCGTCGGTGTGGGTGCCGTCCGCCACGACGCGGGCGAAGTAGTCGCGGCCGTAGCGATTGCCCAGGGCGGCTACGGCTTTGCGCAGGGCGCGGTGTTCCTCGGACTCGATCGTCGGGGTGCCCATGAGGGTCTCCTCGGGGTCGTCGGTTGCGGTGCGTTTCGCTGCCGGCGGCGGTGCGTTTTCGGCTTCGGTTGCGTTGTCGGGTGCGGCGCCGTTTCCCGCCTTCGGCGGTGGGAGGGGGTGTTGGGGGGGGTGGGCCCCGGGTGTGCGGGTGGTGCGGTGTCGGGGCCTCCGGGGCCTGGTGTGTGGACTGCTTCGCTTTACGTCCACACCAGGCCCCTCCAGCCCCGCCACCTCGCGTCTCTTGGCGGGCCCCACCCCGGTGGGGGGAGCTGTCAAAAACCCGGGGGGTGGTGCGTCAGTCCGTGACGACGGCCAGGAGGGTCCCTACTTCGACCTGTTGGCCTGGGGTGACGGGGAGGGAGGTGAGGGTGCCGGCTGCCGGGGCGGTGATTTTGTGTTCCATCTTCATGGCCTCCAGCCAGAGCAGGGGCTGGCCGGCCTTGACCTGGTTGCCCTCGGTGAGGTCCTCGGCGAGGCGTACGACCGTGCCGGGCATGGGGGCCAGGAGGGAGCCGGGCTCCGTGCGGGCGGTGGGGTCGGGGAAGCGGGGCAGGGCGGTGAAGGTGTGGGAGGTGGGGGTGGTGACCCCGCCCGGGGACGGTGGTGCGTCGACATGGACGCGGTCGCCGTAGCGGGCGACCGCGAACTGCCGCCGTAGTCCGTCGATTTCGAGCACGACCTCGTCCGGGCTGTGGGCGAGCAGCCGGACGCCGGGGAAGTCCTCGGCCCGCAGGCCGTCGCGGCCGAGGCGGTAGCGGATGGTGTGTTCGGTGCCCGCGCCGGCGTAGGTCTTGGTCTGGGGGCCGGAGGGGACGTTGCGGAAGCCGCCGAAGCGGGAGCGGCCGTGGGCGTCGGCGAGGGCGGCGGCGAGGGCGAAGACCGGGGCCCCGTCGGCGTTGTTGGTGGTGAGTTCGGCGAGGTGGCGGTCGTAGAAGCCGGTGTCCAGGGCGTCGGGGTCGGTGAAGTCCGGGTGGCGCAGGGAGCGGACGAGCAGGTCGCGGTTGGTGACGGGGCCGTGGAGGACGGCTCGTTCCAGAGCGCCGGCCAGTTTCCGTACGGCCTCGTCGCGGCTCGGGGCCCAGGCGATGACCTTGGCCAGCATCGGGTCGTAGTGGACGCCGATGGTGTCGCCGTCGGTCACGCCGGAGTCCAGCCGGACGCCGTCGGGCAGCGCGAGCCGGTGCAGGGTGCCGGTCTGCGGCTGCCAGCCGGATGCCGGGTCCTCCGCGTAGAGCCGGGCTTCCACGGCGTGCCCGTGGGGCTGCGGCGGGGCGGCGTCCAGGGGGCGGCCCTCGGCGATGCTCAGCTGGAGGGCGACCAGGTCGAGGCGGTATACGGCCTCGGTGACGGGGTGTTCGACCTGGAGGCGGGTGTTCATCTCCAGGAAGTACGCCCGGCCGCTGCGGTCCACCAGGAATTCGACGGTGCCCGCGCCCCGGTAGCCGATGGCACGGGCGGCCCGCTCGGCGGCCCCGTGCAGGGTGGTGCGCAGTTCCCCGGACAGGCCGGGGGCCGGGGCCTCCTCGATGACCTTCTGGTGGCGGCGCTGGAGGGAGCAGTCACGGGTGCCGAGGGTCCAGACCGTGCCGTGGCCGTCGGCGAGGATCTGCACCTCGACATGGCGTCCGCCGACGACGTAGGGCTCGACGAATACCTCGCCGTCGCCGAAGGCGGACGCCGCCTCGACCGCGGCGGCCTTCAATTCGCCTTCGAGGGCGGCCAGTTCGGCGACCACGCGCATACCGCGGCCGCCGCCGCCGGCCGCCGCCTTCACCAGCAGCGGCAGATCGGCCTCGGTGGCCTGCCCGGGGTCGACGGGGGCCAGCAGCGGCACCCCGGCCCCGGCCATCAGCTCCTTGGCCCGTGTCTTGGAGGCCATGGCCTCGATGGCGGCGGGGGGCGGGCCGATCCAGGCCAGGCCCGCGTCGGCCACCGCGGTGGCGAAGCCGGCGTTCTCGGAGAGGAAGCCGTAGCCGGGGTGGACCGCGTCGGCGCCGGCGGCGCGTGCGGCCCGGACCAGCAGGTCGCCGCGGAGGTAGGTGTCGGCCGGGGCGTCGCCCGGGAGCCGTACGGCGGTGTCCGCCTCGCGGACGTGCGGGGCGCCGGCGTCCGCGTCGGAGTGCACGGCGACGGTGGCAATGCCCAGCTCACGGCAGGTGCGGAAGACCCGCCGGGCTATTTCGCCGCGGTTGGCGACGAGTACGGAACGGATCACTTCTGCCTCACATCCGGAAGACGCCGAAGCCGCCCCGCGCGCCCTCGACGGGGGCGTTGTGGAGGGCGGACAGGCACAGGCCGAGGACGGTTCGGGTGTCGCGCGGGTCGATGACGCCGTCGTCGTAGAGCCGCCCGGACAGGAACATCGGCAGCGACTCCGACTCGATCTGCTGCTCGACCATCGCGCGCAGCCCGGCGTCCGCCTCGTCGTCGTACGGCTGCCCCTTGGCGGCGGCCGACGCGCGGGCGACGATCGAGAGCACCCCGGCCAGCTGCTGCGGCCCCATGACGGCGGACTTGGCGCTCGGCCAGGCGAACAGGAAGCGGGGGTCGTAGGCGCGGCCGCACATGCCGTAGTGGCCGGCGCCGTAGGAGGCGCCCATGAGGACGGAGAGGTGCGGGACCTTCGAGTTCGACACCGCGTTGATCATCATCGCACCGTGTTTGATGATGCCGCCCTGCTCGTACTCCTTGCCGACCATGTAGCCGGTGGTGTTGTGGAGGAAGAGGAGCGGGATGTCGCGCTGGTTGGCCAGCTGGATGAACTGGGCGGCCTTCTGGGACTCCGCGCTGAAGAGCACGCCCTGGGCGTTGGCGAGGATGCCGACGGGGTAGCCGTGCAGCTCGGCCCAGCCGGTGGTCAGGCTCGGCCCGTAGAGCGGCTTGAACTCGTCGAAGTCCGAGCCGTCCACGATCCGCGCGATGACCTCGCGGGGGTCGAAGGGGGCCTTGAGGTCGCCGGGGACGATGCCCAGCAGCTCTTCCTCGTCGTACTTGGGGGGTGCCGCCGGGCCCGGATCGGGGTGCGCCTTGCGGTGGTTGAGGCGGGCGACCACCCGCCGGGCCTGGCGCAGCGCGTCCGGCTCGTCCACCGCGAAGTGGTCGGCGAGCCCGGAGGTGCGGGCGTGCATCTCGGCGCCGCCCAGCGACTCGTCGTCGCTCTCCTCGCCGGTCGCCATCTTCACCAGCGGCGGGCCGCCCAGGAACACCTTGGCGCGCTCCTTGACCATGATCACGTGGTCGGACATCCCGGGGACGTACGCACCGCCCGCGGTCGAGTTGCCGAACACCACGGCGACGGTCGGGATACCGGCCGCGGACAGCCGGGTGAGGTCCTTGAACAGCGCCCCGCCCGGGATGAAGATCTCCTTCTGGCTGGGCAGGTCGGCGCCGCCGGACTCCACGAGTGAGATCACCGGGAGGCGGTTGGCGAAGGCGATCTCGTGCGCCCGCAGCGACTTCTTCAGCGTCCAGGGGTTGCTGGCGCCGCCGCGCACCGTCGGATCGTTGGCGGTGATCAGGCACTCCACGCCCTCGACGGTCCCGATGCCGGTGACCAGTGAGGCGCCGACCTGGTAGTCGCTGCCCCAGGCGGCGAGCGGCGACAGCTCCAGGAACGGGGTGTCGGGGTCGAGGAGCAGCTCGATCCGCTCCCGGGCGAGCAGTTTGCCGCGCTTGCGGTGCCGGGCGACGTACTTCTCCCCGCCGCCCTCGGTCGCCTTGGCGTGCGCCTCCTCGACCTCCGCCAGCTTCGCGAGCATCGCCGTACGACGCTCCGCGTACTCGGCGCCCGACGGGTCGAGCCCGGTTCCGAGCACGGTCAAAACAACACCTCCGGTAGGTCCATGTGCCGCGAACGCAGCCACTCCCCCACGGCCTTGGCCTGGGGATCGAACCGGGCCTGCGCGGCGACGCCCTCGCCGAGCAGCCCGTCGACGACGAAGTTGAGCGCGCGCAGATTCGGCAGTACGTGCCGGTCGACCGGCAGGTCCGCGGTCTCGGGGAGCAGCTGCCGGAAGCGCTCGACGGTCAGCTCGTGTGCCAGCCACCGCCAGGCCGGCTCGGTGCGGGCCCAGACCCCGACGTTCGCCGAGCCGCCCTTGTCGCCGCTGCGGGCTCCGGCGACCAGGCCGAGCGGCCCGCGCCGGGTGGCCCCGGCGGGCAGCGGCTCGGGGAGCGGCGGGTCGGGCAGCCGCACCAACTCACGGGTTTCGGGTGCTGGTTGGACGTCGATACGGGTGCCGTCCGGCAGGACGGCGTGATGCGGTACCTCGGCCGCGTCCACCGCCGCCGCCTCGAAGACCCCGTACGGGGTGCCCTTACCGGGCGGCGCGGTGACATGGAAGCCGGGGTAGCTGGCCAGCGCCAGCTCGACCGCGGCGCCACTGACCACCCGCCCGACCGCGTCCTGGTCGGGGTCCCGCACCACCAGGCGCAGCAGTGCGCTCGCCTCCTCCTGGACCGCCGCGTCGTCCCGGTCGGTGCGGGCCAGTGTCCAGCGCACCTCGGCCGGGCGGTGCTCCGCCGCGTCGAGGGCCGCCTCCATCTGCCGGCGGACCAGCGCGGCCTTGGCCGGTACGTCCAGCCCGGTCAGGACGAAGGTGACCTCGTTGCGCCAGCCGCCCAGGCGGGTCAGCCCGGTCTTGAGGGTCGGTGGCGGCGCCTCGCCCCGCACGCCGTCGATCCGGACCCGGTCCGGCGCCTCCTCCGTGAGCCGTACGGTGTCCAGCCGTGCCGTCACATCCGGCCCGGCGTAGCGGGCGCCGGCCGTCTCGTACAGCAGCTGGGCGGTGACAGTGCCGGTGGTGACCGCGCCGCCGGTGCCCGGGTGTTTGGTGATCACCGCGCTGCCGTCGGCGGCGACCTCGGCGAGCGGGAAGCCGGGCCGCAGCAGGTCATGGGCATCGGAGAAGGAGTCGAAGAAGGAGTAGTTGCCGCCGGTGGCCTGGGTGCCGCATTCCAGGACGTGCCCGGCGGCCACCGCCCCGGCCAGCTGGTCCAGGTCTTGTGGCCGCCAGCCGAAGTGCGCCTGGGCCGCGCCGCTGACCAGCGCGGCGTCGGTGACCCGCCCGGTCACCACCACGTCGGCACCGGCCCGCAGACAGGCGGCGATCCCCCCGCCGCCCAGGTAGGCGTTGGCGGTCAGCACCCCCTCGCCCCACCCCCCGCGCGCCAGCAGATCGTCACCTTCCACATGCGCCACCCGTACGGGCACCCCGACCTTGGCCGCCAACTCCCTTACGGCATCGGCGAGTCCGGCCGGATTGAGCCCGCCCGCGTTGGCGACGATCCGCACGCCGCGCTCGGCGGCCAGTCCGAGCCCGTCCTCCAACTGCCGCAGAAAGGTCCTGGCGTAGCCGCGGGCGGGGTCCTTCAGCCGGTCCCGGCCGAGGATCAGCATGGTCAGCTCGGCGAGATAGTCGCCGGTCAGCACGTCCAGCGGGCCGCCGGTGAGCATCTCGCGCAGGGCGTCGAAGCGGTCGCCGTAGAAGCCGGAGGCATTGCCGACGCGGAGGACGGCGGGGTCGGCGCCTATGGGGCGTATCGCGCCGCCGTCGCTCATGAGGTGGCGGCTTTCCCGGACGGCGGCCGACCCTTGCCCGGCGGGCCCGCGAAGGCCTGCGCGATCTCCAGCCAGTGCTCCGCGTCCGCCCCTTCGGCCCGTACGGACGGCAGATCGGCGCGGTGCGCCCGCTGGGTGACCAGCAGACAGAACTCCAGCGCCGTACCGGTCACCCGCTGGGCGGCTTCCGGCGGCCCGTACTCCCACACCGTGCCGTCGGGCGCCCGCAGCTCGATGCGGAACTCCTCCTCGGGCGGGGTGAGTTGATGCGTCGCGTAGGCGAAGTCACGGGTCCGGACCCCGATCCGGGCGATATGCCGCAGCCGGGCGGTGGGCGGCCGGACGGCACCCAGGGCGTCGGCGATGTCCTGGCCGTGCGCCCAGGTCTCCATCAGCCGCGCGGTGGCCATCGAGGCCACGCTCATCGGCGGGCCGTACCAGGGCAGTTTCTCCCCGGCGGGCCGCTCCCGGAGCGCCCGGAGCAACTCCTCGCGGCCGGCCCGCCAGTCCGCGAGCAGCTCCGCCGGAGGTGTCAGCGCACCGGCCTCGGCGGCCTCGTCGACAAAGGTCAGCGGCGTGGCGAGAGCTTCGCGCGCGGCGCGCACAAAGCCCTCCGGGTCGGTGGCCGAGAGCAGCGCCTGCCGGTCGGTCCAGGCCAGATGAGCGATCTGGTGGGCGACCGTCCAGCTCTCGGCGGGCGTCGGGGCCGCCCAGCGCCCGGCCGGCAGCCCCGCGACCAGCGCGTCCAACTCCTCGCTCTCCGCCCTGAGATCCGCCAGTACGGCGCCGGGATCGGACACGCGGCACTCCCCTCATCGGCCCCATGTGGCCTACGGCCAGGGCAGGTTGACAGGCGTTGGTGCGGTACGGGTCCGAGCGTGGCAGCGCCGGCAGAAACAATCAAGCACGCCTGCATGATTTTTTCCGGCGACGGTTCTCCTGGGCCGGGACGGTTACCTCAGGGCTGCCCCGTAATCCCTGGCAGCGATTACGGGACAGCCCTGAGGAGTTCCCTGAGGGGTTCCCTGAGGAGTTCCCTGAGGAGTTCCCTGAGAGACAGCCGCGGGCGGCCCATGGGTCAGCTGTGGGCCCCCGCGCTCCGTACGGCGCCCACACTGGCCAGCACGACCAGCCCGATCGCCAGCACCTCGGCCCAGCCCAGCGCCTGGTGCAGGACGAGGAATCCGGCGGTGGCCGCGGCGGCCGGCTCCAGGCTCATCATCACCGCGAAACCGGCGGCCGGGAGCTTGCGCAGGGCGAGCAGTTCCAGGGTGTAGGGCAGGACGGACGACATCAGGGCGACCGCGGCGCCCAGGCCCAGGGTGACCGGGTCGATCAGGGCGGAGCCCGCGCTGAGGATGCCGAACGGCAGGCTGAGCAGCGCCGCGACCGTCATCGCCAGCGCCAGTCCGTCCGCCTGCGGGAAGCGCTGTCCCGTACGGGCGGAGAGCAGGATGTACGCGGCCCACAGCCCGCCGGCCGCCAGCGCGAACGCCGCCCCGGTGAGGTTGAGCCCGTCGAACCCCTCGCGCCCCAGCAGCACCACGCCGCCCAGGGCCAGCGCCGCCCACACCAGGCTCAGCAGCCGGCGGGAGGTCGCCACCGACAGGATCAGCGGCCCGAGGAACTCCAGGGTGACCGCGGCGCCCAGCGGAATGCGGTCGATCGCCTCGTAGAAGAGCGAGTTCATCCCGGCCAGTGCGACGCCGAAGGCCAGCACCGTGGCCCAGTCACCCCGCGTATGGCCACGGACCTTGGGGCGGCAGACGAGCAGCAGCACCAGCGAGGCAACGACCAGCCGCAGCGTGACCACGCCCAGCGCGCCGGCCCGCGGGAAGAGCAGCACCGCCACCGACGCGCCGAACTGAAGCGAGACGATGCCGCCGATGACCAGCGCCACCGACCCGATCCGCCCGCGCGCCCCGGCCCCGCCGGCTCGCCCGGCCTGCGCCTCCGCCGTCAGTACCTCGGGCGAGGGCGGTATCGGGTGCGCAAGGCCCCCGTCACGGGCGGGGGCGGCGTCGACAAAAGGGGCGGGGGTAGCGGGCGTACCGCCATCGGGAGTCTCGGGCGAAGCGTTCACGCCACCACGCTACGGCCCGCCGTTCCGGTCCGTGAAATGCCTTTTCCCCTGTTGTTATGCTCCGCGCGCATGAGCATCGAGCTGCGTCATTTCCGTTGCTTTCTCGCCATCGCCGACACCCTGAGCATCACCCGCGCCGCCGAGCGGCTGCATCTGACCCAGCCCGCCGTCTCCCGCACCCTGCGCCAGCTGGAACAGGCCCTCGGCGTCCATCTCGTCGACCGCTCCACCCATCACCTCGCGCTCACCCCCGACGGGCTGTCCTTCCGCGACCGGGCCGCGGTCGCGGTGGCCGCCTTCGACCGGGCGCTCGGCTACGCCCACCGCACCGCCTGGCCGCTACGGCTGGGCCATGCCTGGGCGGGCGCCGGTACGGACACCACCGCGCTGCTGCGCCGCTGGCACGAGGAGCACCCGGCGACCCCGCTCGAACTCCTCCGTATCGACGACCGCACGGCCGGTCTCGCCCGCGGGGAGGTGGACGCGGCCCTGCTGCGCGGCGAGGTCAGCGCGCCGGGGCTGATCACCGAGCGGCTGACCACCGAGCCCCGAGTGGCCGGCCTGCCCGCCGACGACCCGCTGGCCCACCGCACCGCTCTCTCCCTCGCGGATCTGGCCGACCGCACCATCGCCGTCAACACCGTCTCCGGCGTCACCTCGCTCGACCTGTGGCCGCCGTCGGCCCGCCCCGCCTCCACGATCACCATCGGCAACACCGACGACTGGCTGGCCGCCATCACCGGCGGCCGCGCCGTCGGCGTCACCACCTCCGCCACCGCCGAGATGCACCCCCACCCCGCCATGGCCTACGTCCCCCTCACAGACGCCCCACCCGTCCCCGTCGTCATCGCCTGGCGCGACGGCCCCGGGCATCCGCGTATCCCGGACCTGATCCGGCTGGCCCATGAGGTGATGGGGCGGCACGGCGGGGAGCAGTGAGGGTCCGGCACGGCGGGGAGCAGTGAGGGTCCGGCACGGCGGGGAGCAGTGAGGGTCCGGGGCGGCGGGGAGCAGTGAGGGTCCGGAGCGGTGCGGCGCCTCAGAACCGCCGGGCCGACTCCTCCGCGTGGGCCATGCGCCGCAGGCTCAGCAGCACCGGTTCGTACAGCACCGTCAGCGCGACGGCGGCCTCGATCTGCCCGGTCGGGGTCGGCTGCTCCTCGACCATGTCCAGGTCGGTGACCGCCAGTTGCGCCGCCAGCCGCGCGTACGGCAGCAATTGCTCGGTGTCGCAGGGGTAGCCGAGCCGGACCAGGGCGGCGACCGAGTCGATGAGCCGCCGGTGGGCGGGGTTGCGCAGGTCCGGGCCGCGACCGGAGGACCAGCCCAGCCGCTCCAGCAGCGCCGCCACCGAGCGGCGGGCGGTCTCCACCGCCGGGTCGTCCTCGGCGGGCCGCTCGGCGCAGGGCAGCGCCCGGGTCGCCGCCCCCAGCCGCAGGTGGTGGTCCAGCGACTCGTCCTCCGCGGCAGCGATCACCTCACGCGCCGCGGCCACCGGAACCCCGCCGATCTGGATCAGCGCCCGCACCAGGCGCAGCCGCCGCAGATGGTCCTCCCCGTACTCGGCCTGGGTGGCGGAGACCCGGCGCCCCGGCTGGAGCAGCCCTTCGCGCAGGTAGTACTTGATCGTGGCGGTGGACACACCGCTGCGCTCACTCAACTCCGCCAGCCGCATGCTCTTCCGCCTTCCCTTGGACAGCACTTGGACAACGCTTGGACAGTGCAACTATCCAAACATGGATGGCGTCGCCGTCCAAGGGGGGAGAGCCAATCTCATGGGCATGGCACCGATATCCGCGCACGAATGGCTGTGACCACCCGCTTCGCGGTGCCCCAGCCGGCCTTACCCGGCCCTGCCGACATCGAAAGCCTGGGCGACGGCAAGGCTGTCTTCGTAGACGTGGTGCCGAGAGACCAGGCCGTCCTTGACCGTGAGGTGCAGGGCGAACCGAGCGCGGTAAGCACGCCCGGTGGAGCGGGCAGTTTGACGGATCTCGCCCAACACGACCGCGTCGTCGCCGTCGATGAGGATGCGCTCGATCTCGGTAGCTGCCTGCCCGGCCACATGATGCTCGGCGAGCTCGCGGTAGTGGGCGCAGGCATCGGCGCGGGTGGCGCGGTGGCGGATCCACGGAGTCTCCGGACGACCGTGCTCGGCCTCCGGCCAGTCCAGCTTCCAGTCGCCCCGTTCGGCATACAGCTCCGCGATGCGCTCGGGGTCGCCCTCGCCGATCCGGCGCAGCAACTCCTCCACCACGGCGCGGGTGGTCGCAGACGTGGCTGACAGCAATCTGATCACTCCAATCCGGACCCTGCGCCCTGCTGACGCGGAGAGATCACCATTCTCACCAGCGCCGGACGGTCCGGCGATTACCACCCAGGTAATGGCAGGGCCGCATCAAACCCCCTGCCTGGGTGCGCCGCACCCGGCCTCGGCCCGCCCTGGAGAAGTGGCTGTCGCCGACACAGAGTTGCCGCATCCGGCAGTCCGGCACATCCGGCCCCTCAGAGGAGCAACCATGTCCCCCACTCCCACCCCCGCCCACGACGACGCCCTCGCCCCACGCCTCCAGCGCCTGGAGGACAAGGAGTCCCTGCGGGCGCTGATGATCCACGGCTGGCGGGCGCTGGACCGCAAGGACTGGCGCACCTGGATCGAGTGCTGGGCCGAGGACGCAGTGCTGGAGTTCGGCCCGTGGGAACGCGTCCACGGCCGCGAGGCGGTCCTGGCCAAGGTCGTCGAGGCCGAGGCGCCGTACACCACCCTGCAGCACCACATCCTCAACCTGGACTTCGAGGTGCGGGGCGACCGGGCGACCGGCGTCGGCTACATGTGGTTCGTAGCCGTCGCCGATCCCGGCCGGGCCGCCTCGCCGTATGCCATGGGCGGCCCCTACGACTGGGACTTCGCCCGGGACGCCGACGGCTGGCGCCTGACCCGCCAGCGGCTCGGCGTCTGGTGGACCAGCGGCGAGGACACGCTCGGCTCCTTCACCACCCCCAGGGGCTGCCCGGACTGAGCCGCTCGGAGGCGACCAGCAGTTGATCCGCGCCGCGCAGGATGGCGTTCTCCCGGCACGGCGGCGGGTCGGCGACCAGGCGGCCCCTCGGCCCCCACCCGGGACGGCGGTGACGGTGGTGGCGGCTCGGCCCCGGGCGGGCTAGCGCAGCGGACACGCTCGCTCCGGCCGCACCCGGTGCGGACCACAGGCGATCAGGTTCAGCGAGAGGAACCGCCCTCCGCTCACCCACCAGCCCCCGACCCGGTCGTCACCGGCGGACAGGGCCCGTACGGTCTCCTCGTACGACGGTTCCGGCGGATACGAGCCCACGAAGAGCCCCGCGTAGTGGGCAAGTTGCGCGGCGTACCACGCAGCTGCCTCTTTCGGCTCCTCGAACGTCGCCTCGATCCGGGCAGCCGGCTTCAGCAGCCAGTCCGCACACTCCAGCGGCATCACCTGGGCGGAGCGAAACTCCGGGTGATCCGGCCGACGGTGCGCATCCCCAGGCTTCACGAGGACGTCGCCGCTGCCGAGCCAGACGTAGGCGTGGTGGTGGGGTCCGGTCATCTCACTCCCTGACGTCGCACGTTCCACTCCGTGAACTGCTCCGAATGGGCGGCCCCACCCGAGGTCCGGGCCGGGGCCGCCCACGGTTCACGGACTACTGACGGCCACAGCCCTGACCGTCACCGCACCCTCCGTTGGGGTTGCCGCCCTGGTTGTCGTCCTCCTCGCCGCCGTACTTGACCGGGTCGAAGCGGTATCGCATGGTGCTCTCCTCAGGTGCTGAGTCGCCGCGCGGTCCATCCGCGCGCCGTCGTGCACGTGCGAGGGCCCCTCGTGGGCCCACCCGCTCCGGCCGTGTCCTGGCAGGGAATGGCGGCCGGGGCGGGAGTCTCAGGACTGCCTGCTCCGGCTCACGGCTCCGTTGGGTGCGTCAACCGGTGCCGGACGATCAGGACGTTGAAGTCGGTCACCCTGCTGAGGTCCCGCTCCACTTCGGCCTGCTTACGGCCGCGCTCAAGGTCTTTGCAGGCCTTGCACTCCTGCGTGACGGCAGCTGCCGCGGACGTGGGGCGGGGTCCCGAGATGGCCATGCGCACCCCTCCATCGGGCGTCGTCGGACCGAGCATGGCGGCCGTGCCCCTCCGGCGGGACGGGGCTACGCCGGATGACGACGCTAGAGGCGTCAGGCATACCGTTGCCATCAATGTGCAACGGTGTGCAGAGATCCCCACATACAGGTGAGTTGACTGCTTTTCACCTTGATCCAGGCCGCTTCTCCCCGCGATGGTGGTGCACATCAGCGCACATTGCGGAGCCTGAAGCCAGAGGACCGTCAGGACCTAAACGTCATTGACACCGGCCGCGAGGAGCCCTCTGAGACGCTCTGCTCAACCCTTCACTGGAGGCTGACGTGCACCTACAGTTCATCGGAGTCGACCCGGACTCAGACATCGACGAGTCCCCGACCGCTTGGGTGGACCTTGAGAACGCGGACATCGTGATCCAGAGCTACACGGCCAACGACGCCACGCGGGCCCAGTGTGCGCAGAACAATGCGCCCGGGCACGCCCAGCTCATCCCTGACCACGAGTCGGTCATCCGTGTCCCCGCCCGACTGGTGCCGATCCTGAGGGAGGCGTGCGATGCCGCAGAACGTGCCAAGCTTTAGCAGCATGTTGGAGGCCGCTGAGCACTCAGCGGTGCACCTCGAAATGCGTGACACCTATGGAGTCAGCGGCGAGGCCAATGACTTCACCACGTGGCAGCGCACCGGCCAGCGGGACATAGACCGCCACTCGGCCCACTGGGCACCGTGGGTTGACCTGGTCTCACGGGCCGTCTCCCGTGGCGTCATCGTCCAGCGGGCACGCATCGTTTCCGAGCCGGTCTCCGACTACATTCGGTTCGAGCACGCCGGGACCACCGTCAATCTCTCCGCAGGGGAACAGGTTCGGTGGCTACCCCGTCGACGAGCCTCCGACATCGCTCTACCGGGGAACGACTTCTGGCTTTTCGACGGCCGCCTGATCCGGTGGAACCACTTCGCTGGTAATGGCTCCTCAGGAGGCCCGGAGATCGCCGAAGACCCGGCCACGGCGAAGCTCTGCTCGGAAGCTTTCGAGGCTGTGTGGGCACGCGCTGTCCCGCATGAGCAGTACGAAATCCGCTAGCAAAGGGCGCCTCGCTTCCTCATGCCCGTCTCTCCTTCCTCGTCCGCGCAAGCCGCACGCGAAGTCGTCGCTGTGCGGCTGCGCGACCTCCGCAAAGAGGCAGGACTGACGATCACCGACCTGGCCGGTCGTTGTGGCTGGCACCATGCCAAAACATCCCGCATCGAGAACGCCCGCACCGCGCCTTCCCCCAACGACATCAGACTGTGGTGCGACGCCTGCGGTGCAGAGGACGAGGCGGCCGGCATGATCACTCTGTCGCTGCATGCCGAGTCGATGTACACCGAGTGGCGCCACCAGGTGCGCGACGGCCTCAAACAATTGCAGAACCGCTCCGTACAGTTCTTCCGTCAGACCACGCTGTTCCGGGTCTACTCCTCAACCCTCGTTCCTGGCCTACTACAAACCGAGGGCTATGCGACCGAGGTCCTGCGGAGGGCCGCCGAATTCCGAGAGCTGGCCTTCGACGACAGCGCGGAAGCCGCGCAGGCGCGAGTCGAGCGCTCCCGCGTCATCCACGAGCCGGGGCACCGATTCGTACTGCTCATGGAAGAGGCGGTACTCCACTACCGCGTCGGAGACACGGACACGATGGCAGGCCAACTCGGCTCCATCCTCACGGCCGGTTCCCTGCCGTCCGTGTCACTCGGCATCATTCCCCTGGCAACCCACGATCGCGTGCTGGGACCACGCGAGACGTTCCACATCTACGACGACACTCTGGTATCGGTCGAGTTGGTGTCAGCGCGGGTACGGGTCAAGCAGCCCTCCGAGGTCTCTCTTTACCTCAAGGCCTTCGAGCAGTTGCGCAGCATGGCCGTGTACGGCGCCGAGGCACGGGTGCTCGTTCAAAAATCGCTCGAAGCGTTGAACTGAATCGGCAATGCGTTCACGCTCAACCTCCACCAGTTCGCAGCGCAGATGAACCCAACCACACAATAGGGGCTCATTCAGTGTCCACTGAACAACGGAAATTCAAGGAATTCGAATCCCAGATCCGCCCCTGGGAAATCCAACTGTCCTCGGGACACCGCCCGGTACAAGAGAACTGGTGCGCCACGATCGAGCAGACCACGGTAGTTCATGCGTGGGAAGAGTCCATCGTCGACGGCATGCTTCAGACGGCCGACTATGCGCGGCATATCTTCCTCCGTTACGCGGAAATGCGGAACTCTCCTCGGGATACGGACGAAGCTGTCCACGCCAGGCTCAAGCGCCAAGAGATGCTCCATCAACCGGGCCGGAAATTTCGCATCCTGATGTGGGAGGCAGTACTTCACGCGCAGATCTGTCCGCCCGCGGTGCTCGCCGCCCAGCTCGACCATCTCGCGAGCGTCATGGACGTGGATTCACTGGAGCTGGGAGTAGTGCCGTTCCATGCACCTCTGAAGATCCCAGCGGCCAATTCGTTCCTCATCCTGGACGACCGGGTGGCAGTCACCGAGGACTGGCACGCGGAACTATGGCTGGACGATACGGACACCATCGCCACATATATGAAGGTGTGGAACACGCTGCAAGAGTCCGCCGTGTACGGCGCGGAGGCACGGGCGCTCATCCTGAAGGCGCATGAGGGCTTGCGCTGAGGCCGCGTGTGACGGCAAGTGCCCCCTGGGGCAAATGCTTGACCCAGGGGGCACTTTCTTGCCTACCGCCAGCCTTGCGCCCGCCGCCTCAAAAAGCGCTGGGGTGGTTCGCCTTCAGCTTCTCCAGGAACGAAGTCCATGCCCCTGCGCCGAGGACGATGCTTGGGCCGGCGTGGTCCTTGCTGTCACGTACGACACGACCGCCGTCAGCAGTGTGGGCCACCTCCACGCAGTCTCCCTCTTGACCCGAGTAGGACGACTTGCGAAACGAGCTGACGATCTCAGGCTTCACGATCCCTCTCCCCTGTGCTGCGGACCGCCGTCAAGGATCTGCCGGATGCGCTCGGCGGACTCGTCAGGCGACAGTGCCGCCGAGCGTAGCTGATCGAACACACTGACATACAGGGCCAGATCCTCGGGCGCCTCCACGACGTTGGTATTGGCCGGATTCTCCAGCGTCACGGCCTCAACGTTCGCTTCCACTCCGAACGAGAAGGCCACGAAGGCACCCGACATTCCAGCGATCAAGCTTTCAGTTATCGGCAGGAGTTGAAGCGTGACGTTCTGCCGCTGACTGACCTCAAGGAGATGCGCCAACTGGCCGGAGCGCACATGGCGGACACAGGTCAGCGCGGTCACGGCCGGTTCCCAGATGATCGCCGTGAAGTGCGTGTCGCCTTCCTCGATCCTGCACTGTCGCTCCTGCCGTAGCTTCACCAGTTCCACGACCCGGTCAGGCGGAATGAGCTTGGGCCCTATGGTGATGACGGCTTCTGTGTAGTCCGGGGTTTGCAACAGACCTGGTATCCGCGTCGGGGACCAGGAGCGGATATACGTCGCATCGTTCTCAAGCGTGATGTGGTCCGCGTAGCCAGGCCGGACCATCTCCTGATAGTCGATCCACCAGCCGCGCTCATTGCTCTTGCGAGCCCACTCCAACAACCGGGCCCGCTCCCCGGCGTCTTCCACCCCGTAGCGATCCAGCAGTGTGCGGACCTCCAACGCCGAGGCGGACGTCTGCCCACCTTCCAGACGGCTGATCTTGGACACCGACTTCAGGATCGCCTCAGCGCCATCAGCCTGATCAAGGCCGGCCGCTTCCCGATGACGTTTCAGAGCGGTTCCGAGCCTGCGGCTTCGCACCGTCGCCTTCCCACCTGCGGGCATGACGCTCCTTTCAACGGGCGCCTCAGTTTGCCTGCTTGGGGCGACACCGTGCCAATCCGGCTACGCACACAGAGTCACCGCAAATTTGCGATCGTCCCGCTTGCGCAGCTACCGAGGGCAGCCCTACGTTGAGACTCGTCACACATAGCAGCGGGAAGATTGCGGTGCGTGGCTATGGCGCTCCGTCACGCGCACCAAGGGGATAGCTATGTCCACACGCGCCCGACCAGTAGCAACACGACTCACGACCGACTCGCTGCCCGCCGCCGCCCACTGTTTCCCCGGCGGCAGACGATGCCCCGGCCAGGCCCGTCGGGCACTCCAGCAGCAGCTTCAGGTCTGGCACGTCAGTGGCGAACTGGCCGACTCCGCCGCGCTGTTGCTGTCCGAGCTGGTCACCAATGCCGTGCGGGCACAAGCGTCCGCCGACGCGGAGGTCGGGGTCCGGTTCGTGTGGTCGGGCGGTCGCCTCCGGCTGGAGGTGCGGGACGCGAGCGACGAACTACCCGTAATGAACGAGGCCAAGGAGGACGAGGAATGTGGGCGCGGTTTGGTGCTGGTGGACGCCTTGGCAAGTGGCTGGGGCGTCGACCGGGACGGCACCGGAAAGACCGTGTGGGTCGAGTTGGGCGAGTTGGGCGAGTTGGCGGCAGGCGATACCTCGCGGCCGGCCCCGGGACTGGGGCCGCTCAGCCGCTGACGGCCCCACGGCTGCCCATGGCCTACCGGGCGGAGGCTACGGCCCGCTATCCGGGCGGGCCCTCGATCGACCTCGGCGGCTGGAGGTCGCACTCGCCGGGCCGGGCGCTGGGGTGGCTCCGGGCGCGAGCGGAGCACGTGGCGCAGCAGTTAGGCGCCCCGTATGACGGTGTGGTGCATGCGTGGCTGGAGGATGCGGACGGATACCGGTGGGCGAGGGAGGGCCTGGCTGCCGGAATCCCCGTCACGCTCAGGGCAGTTGATGCGGACGGGTGCACCTACGCACTCACGGCACGCCCCGACGCCCGGACGCCTGGCCCGTGCCGAGTGGGTCAGGCGGCGGGGCTCGGGGCGCCCCTGACGTCGGCGGACGGCTTCTCGTAGGCGAGGCGGGGCGCCATGCCCTGGCTGGGTCAGGGCCGCGCGTCGGGGCCGGACCTATCCCTCAGCATCGCCGGGCGCCCCCGCCTCCGCCCCGGACAGGGGCGGCCCGTCAACAGGAGCGGCCCCCTGGGCCTCGTCCGATGCCGCCGTCGCCTTCTCGTGGCGTTTGCGGGCGGCCAGTTCCTCCGCGCGGCGGTCGGAGTCCAGTCGCATTTCAGCTTCCGCCTTGAGGTCAAAGCTGCGCACCATCGCCCCCAGTGCCTCGGAATGTCACGGTGTCCCGGGCTCCGCCGCGGTGGACGCGGTGGACGCGGTGGACGCGGTGTCCTTCCGCGCCGGGCGCACGGGACCGTCGGCTGACTTCTCACCTGTTCTGTCAGTGTTCCCTCGGGGATGTGCCCCACCCGGATGGCACTGCTGCGGAAGTCGCCGGTCGATGCACGGAGCACCGGCGCGGCGGTTCGGTACGCACCGGGGTGCACCTCCCCGCGCGCGCCGGACGCCTCCGCTACTCCCCGTCCTCCCCCAACGCCTCCGCCAGCACCTCCGCGAGGTGCCGTCCCGGACGGTCGCCGAGCTGGGCGAGCTGGGTGCGGCAGGAGAAGCCGTCCGCCAGGATTTCCGCATCCTGGGGCGATTGCCTGACCGAGGGAAGGAGTTGGTCCTCCGCGCAGGCCACCGAGACGTCGTAGTGGCCGCGTTCGAAGCCGAAGTTGCCGGCCAGGCCGCAGCAGCCGCCGCTCAGGCCGCCCGTGAGGCCCGCGCGTTCGCGGAGGCGGCGGTCGGGGGCGTCGCCGAGGACCGCGTGCTGGTGGCAGTGGGTCTGGCCCGCTACGGGGCGGTCGATGCGTGGGGGCTGCCAGTCGGGGGCCAGTTCTTCCAGGGCTTGGGCGAAGGTCCGCACGGAGTGGGCAAGTTGGGCTGCGCGAGGGTCGTCGGCGAGCAGTTCGGGCAGGTCCGTGCGGAGGGCGGCGGCGCAGCTCGGTTCGAGGACGACCAGGGGGTGGCCGTCCTGGAGGAGCGGGCTGAGGACCTCGACGGTGCGGCGCATGACGCGTCGGGCCTGGTCGAGCTGCCCGGTGGAGACGTAGGTGAGGCCGCAGCAGAGGGGTGGGCGGTGGAGGCGGGGCAGGCTGGGCTGCGGGAGGGCGCCGCCGGGCTGGCGCAGCGGGGCGGTCGGCGGGAGGAGGGGGCGCAGGCCGGCGGCTTCCAGGACGCGTACGGCGGCGCGGCCGACCTCCGGGGAGAGGTGGTTGGTGAAGGTGTCGGGCCAGAGGATGACGGTGCGGCCGGACGTTTCCCCGGCGGCGGCCGACTTCCGGCGCCACCACCAGCGAGCGAACGTCTCGGTGGCGAGTCGCGGGATCGGCCGCTCGGGGGCGATTCCGCCGAGGCGTTTGGCGACGGTGGCCAGTGGTGTGCGGGCGAGGGCGTTGAGGGCGGGGGCCAGGGGGGCGGCGGTGTGCAGCCATTGGGGGAGGCGGCCCATGGAGTAGTGGGCGGCGGGGCGCACCCGGCCCTCGTAGTGGTGGTGCAGGAATTCGGCCTTGTAGGTGGCCATGTCGACGCCGACCGGGCAGTCGCTGCGGCAGCCCTTGCAGGAGAGGCAGAGGTCGAGGGCGTCGCGCACCTCGGGCGACTGCCAGCCGTCCGTGATCACCTCGCCGGCCAGCATCTCGTGCAGCAGGCGGGCCCGGCCGCGGGTGGAGTGCTGCTCCTCGCCGGTGGCGCGGAAGGACGGGCACATGACGTCGGTGGAGCCCGGTGCCGTAGTGGCGTTGCGGCATTTGGCGACGCCGACGCAGCGCCGGACGGCCGCGGAGAAGTCGCCGTTGTCGTGGGGATAGCCGAACTCCACCGGGACCGGGCGGGCGGGCAGCACCTCGAAGCGGAGGTTCTCGTCGAGGCGTGCGGGGCGGACGAGCATGCCGGGATTGAGGCCGTCGGCCGGGTCCCAGAGTGACTTGAACCGCTCGAAGACGCCGACGAGTTCTGGGCCGTACATCTTCGGGAGAAGTTCGGCGCGGGCCTGGCCGTCGCCGTGTTCGCCGGAGAGCGAGCCGCCGTGCGAGACGACCAGGTCGCCCAGGTCGTAGGAGAAGTCCCGGAAGCGGCGGATGCCGGGCGGGGTCAGCAGATCGAAGTCGATGCGGATGTGGATGCAGCCGTCGCCGAAGTGGCCGTAGGGGGTGCCGCGCAGACCGTGCTGGGTGAGCAGGGCACGGAAGTCACGGAGGTAAGGGCCCAGTTGGGACGGGGGGACGGCGCAGTCCTCCCAGCCGGGCCAGGCCTCGGAACCATCCGGCAGCCGGGTGGCGGTCCCGGAGGCGTCCTCGCGGATGCGCCACAGGGCCCGCTGGCCGGCCGGGTCGGTGACGACGGTGTGGTCGGTGCTGCCGTCGGCGGCGGCCGCCCGGCAGAGCGCCTCGGCACGGGCCGCCGCCTCGCCGGGGCTACCGCCGCCCATCTCGACGAACAGCCAGGCGCCGCCCTTGGGCAGCCCGGTCGCGGCGCCCACCAGGTCGGCGGCCATCCCCTCCACCGTCATCGGCCGGTGCGGGAGGAGGGTGTGCGCGGCCTCGGCGGCGGCGCTCTCGTCGGGGTAGGCGAGGACGGCGAGGACCCGGGCGGCGGGGGTCTCCACGAGGCGTACGGTCGCCTCGGTCAGTACCCCGAGGGTGCCCTCGCTGCCGGTGAGGGCGCGGGCCAGGTCGGTGCCGTTCTCCGGGAGCAGCGCGTCCAGGGCGTAGCCGGAGATCCGGCGGGGGAGGTCGGGGTAGCCGGTGCGCAGCAGCGCCAATTCGGCGTCCACCAGGGCTTTTACGCCGTCCCGGAGCCGCGGGGGCAGTCCGGTCGGGGCGCCGGTGGGGTCCGTGCCGTGGCCGGCCCGTACCCGCTCGCCGCCGTAGGTCAGCAGCTCCAGCTCGCGGACGCTGTCGGCGGTGGTGCCCCAGGCCACCGAGTGCGAACCGCAGGAGTTGTTGCCGATCATGCCGCCGAGGGTGCAGCGGCTGTGGGTGGAGGGGTCGGGGCCGAAGGTGAGTCCGTGGGCGGCGGCCGCCGTCCGCAGGTCGTCCAGGATGACGCCCGGCTGGACGACGGCGGTGCGGGCGGCCGGGTCGAGCGACACGATCCGCCGCATGTGGCGGGTGAAGTCCAGCACCACGCCGACGCCGGTCGCCTGCCCGGCGATGCTGGTCCCGGCGCCGCGCGGCACCACCGGCACCCCGTGCTCCCGGCACACCCGCAGCGCCGCGGCGACATCCTCGGCGTCCAGGGGCGCGACCACCGCTCTGGGCACCCGCCGGTAATTGGACGCGTCCATCGTCACCAGTGCCCGGTCGGCCGCGGCGAACGAGACCTCCCCCCGTACCGCGGCCGCCAACTCCTTCGCCAGATCCCGCTTCTCCGTCTCCGTACGATCAGCCATGTCTCCAGCCTGCCCACTGGGGCGGGTTCATGAGGGTCGGCAGGCCCGATCGCCGGACAGTTTCCGTGCCGTCAGGCGTGAACGCCGGCCGCGGCCGGTGCGGCGGCCGGGTGGAAGCGGAAGAGGTTCGCCGGGTCGTGGCGGGCCTTGAGCCCGGCCAGCCGCCGGTGCGCGCCCGTGTCGTGGACGCTGCGTGCCACCTCTTCGGCGTCCGGCCGGTCCCCGTGCCGGCCGAAGAGGAAGTTCACGCTCCGGCCGAGCCGCCAGGGCGCGACGGCCGCCAGCGCCTCGGCGTGCAGGGCCCGTACGGCCGCCAGGGCGGCGTCGGCCCGGTCGCTGCCGGAGCCGTCCTCCGCGGCGCCGGCCAGCGGCGACAGCACACGCAGCGCGTACCGGGCGTCCCGGTGGCCGACGGTGCCGGCCGCGCCGCCGCGGGTGGCCATCGCGCCGCCGAGATGGTTCAGCTGGACCACGCACATGTCCGGGGCGGCCGGTCCGGTCAGCGCCGCCACCCGGCGCAGCGCGTTCGCGTCCAGCCCGCTGAGCAGCGCGTTGTCACCGTCGTAGGCATGCGGATCGGCCGGGTCCCGGTGAATGGTGTGCGACTCGGCGTACGGCATCTCGCGCAGGTCGTCGCTCACCCGTGGCCCCACCGCCCGCAGCGGCGCCACCAGCCGCTCGCCCTCCGCGGCGCTCCCCGTATAGGCGATCCGGATATGTGCCAGGTAGCGGCCGCGCAGCGACCCGGGCAGCTGGGGGAGGTCCGGGTAGGCGATCAGGGCGAGCGAGGAGGTCAGCTCGTCCGGGACGGTTTCGGTCCAGCGCAGATACTCCGTCAGCGCCGCGTCGAGCTGTTCGCCGCCGAAGACCAGCTGTCCGCCGTAGAGCCGGGCCACCGGCACCAGTCCGAACTCCATCGCGGTCACCACCCCCAGGCCGTGACCGCCGCCGAGCAGCGCCCCGAACAGCTCGGGGTCGGTGTCCGCGGTGACGTGCCGCAGCCGGGCGTCGGCGGTGACCAGGTCGATGGACCGCACCTGGTCGGCGGCGAAGCCATACGTCCGGGCCAGCACCCCGACGCCGCCGCCGAGGGTGTACGAGATGACGCCGACGCCCGGGGAGGAGCCGTTGAGCGGGGCGAGTCCGTGCGGGGCCGCCGCCTCGACGACCTGGCCCCAGACGACGCCCGCCTCGACCCGCGCGGTGCCGGCCGCCGCGTCCACCCGCACCCCGGCCATCCGCCGCGTGCTGATCAGCAGGCCGCCGTCGGTGACCGCGGACAGCCCGTGCCCGGTGGCCTGGACCGCGACCGGCAGGCCCTGTGCGCGGGCGAAGCGCACCGCGGCGACGACGTCCTCGGCGCACCGGGCGCCGACGATGACAGCGGGCCGGTGCCGGCGGGCCAGCTGGAAGCCGGACCGTTCGGCGTCGTAGCCGTCGTCGCCGGGGAGCAGGACCGGGCCCCGGACATGGGCGGTGAGCGCGGCGAGGGCGGCGGGGTCGAGTGCGGGGGCTGCGGGTGCGGACGGCTGGACGAGGTCGTTGATCTCCATGTCCGGCACTCTGCCGCGATAAGTTGACACCGGCCGTCATATATAAATCCGGATGTGAAGTCGTCCCGTCTGCTCTCGATCGTGCTGCTCCTCCAGACCCGCGGCCGGGTGCCGGCCGCGGAGCTCGCCGAGCGGCTGGAGGTCTCGGCCCGGACCGTCTACCGCGATGTCGAGGCGTTGTCGGCGGCCGGGGTGCCGGTCTACGCCGAGCGCGGGCGGCACGGCGGTATCGCGCTGCTGCCCGGCTTCCGTACGGATGTCACGGGGATGACCACCGACGAGGCGCGGGCCCTGTTCATCCTGGCGGCGCAGGGCGCCCACTCCGCGCTCGGTCTGGACGACGCGCTGCGGTCGGCGCTGCGCAAGGTGATGGCGGCGCTGCCCGCCCCGCACCGGCCGGCCGCGGAGCTGACCGGCCGCCGCATCCTGGTCGACCCGGACAAGTGGACACCCCGCCCGTCGTCCGCCGCCGCCCCGGATGGCGGGCCTGCCGGCCGGGGCCCCGCGGTGGACCTCGATGTGCTGCACTCCGCCGTCTTCACCGACCTGCGGCTGCGGATCCGCTACCGCCACAGCGGCGAGACCCGGCTGCGGACCTACACCGTCGACCCGTACGGGCTGGTGGCCAAGGCCGGTACCTGGTACCTCGTCGCGGACCGGCGCGGCAGGCCGCAGCTCTTCCGGGCCGACCGGGTGGCGTCCGCGACCCTCACCGAGGTCCCCGTACGGCGCCGTGCGGGCGTGGAACTGGCCGCGGTGTGGCAGCAGCTGCGGCGCCAGGTGGAGGACCGGCCCGCGGAGGTGCGGGTGACCGCCCGGATCCGCCGCGAGCGGCTGGATCTGGCGGTGCGGATCCTCGGCGGGGCGCTGACCGGGCCGCCCCGTACGGGTGGGGGCGACGGCGACGGGGCGGGGGACGGAGACGAGGCCGGGTCCGGGGCCGGGGCCGGAGACGGCGGCTGGGCCACTCTCGACCTGGCCTTCCCGGTCCTGCCCGCGGTCCGTCAGCTGCTCCAGTTCGGCGATTCCCTCGAAGTGCTCGCGCCGCCGGAGGCCCGCCGGGTGATGGCCGAGGCCGCGGCCGCGCTCACCGCCGTCTACGCCGCGGACACCCCGTCCGCGTAGGCCGCGACCGGCCGTCCACCGTATGGGCGGCCGGCATCTCACCCGCTGGACGCGCCGCCGGAGCCCGCAGCGCGACGGATTAGGCTTCCCCCGTGGCTGATATCCAGATCCCCGCTGACATCAAGCCCGCCGACGGACGCTTCGGCGCGGGCCCCTCCAAGGTGCGTACGGAGGCGCTCGGCGCCCTCGCCGCCACCGGTAGCTCCCTTCTCGGCACGTCCCACCGCCAGGCCCCGGTCAAGAACCTGGTCGGCAAGGTGCGCGACGGTGTACGTGACCTCTTCCAGCTCCCCGAGGGCTACGAGGTCGTCCTCGGCAACGGCGGCTCCACCGCCTTCTGGGACATCGCGACGCACGGTCTGATCGAGCGCAAGTCCCAGCACCTCAGCTTCGGTGAGTTCTCCTCGAAGTTCGCCAAGGCCGCCAAGCTCGCGCCGTGGCTGGAGGAGCCCACCGTCATCTCCGCCGACCCGGGCGACCACCCGGACCCGGTCGCCGAGCAGGGCGTGGACGTCTACGGCTTCACCCACAACGAGACCTCGACCGGTGTCGCCGCGCCCCTCAAGCGCGTCGCGGGCGCCGACGAGGGCGCGCTGGTCCTGGTCGACGCCACCTCCGGCGCCGGCGGGCTGCCCGTGGACATCAGCGAGACCGATGTCTACTACTTCGCCCCGCAGAAGTCGTTCGCCTCGGACGGCGGTCTGTGGCTGGCGGCCTTCTCCCCCGCCGCCCTGGAGCGCGCCCGCGCCGTCCACGCCTCCGGCCGGCACATCCCGGAGTTCTTCTCGCTGCCCACGGCGATCGACAACTCCCTGAAGAACCAGACGTACAACACCCCGGCGCTGTCCACCCTCTTCCTGCTCAATGAGCAGCTGGAGTGGATCAACGGCCAGGGCGGCCTGGACTGGGCGGTCCGCCGCACCGCCACCTCCTCGCGCACCCTCTACGGCTGGGCCGAGGACGCCAAGTACGCCACCCCGTTCGTCACCGACCCGGCCAAGCGCTCGCAGGTCATCGGCACGATCGACTTCGACGAGGGCATCGACGCCGCCGCCGTCGCCAAGGTCCTGCGCGCCAACGGCATCGTCGACACCGAGCCCTACCGCAAGCTCGGCCGCAACCAGCTGCGGATCGCGATGTTCCCGGCGATCGACCCGGCGGACGTGGAGGCCCTGACGGCCTGCATCGACCACGTCATCGGCAAGCTGTAACGCCCGGCGTACGCGCACCACGAGCCCCGGCGGATGACCGCCGGGGCTCGTGCGCTGTGCGGGTACGGTCCCGGCTCAGCGGCTCAGCGGCTCAGTCGCTGGAAGCGCCGTACCGCCAGCGGCAGGAAGACCGCGGTGAGGGCGACCGGCCAGAGCACCGCCATCAGCACCGCGTGCTGTTCGACCCAACTGCCGCCCGTGGTAGCCGGGTTGCCGAAGAGCTCCCGGATGGCGCTCGCCGTCGAGGAGACCGGGTTCCACAGGGCGATGGCACCCAGCCAGTCCGGCATCATCGACGGCGGGGTGAAGACGCTGGAGATCATGCCGAACGGCATGGCGACGGCGTAGAGGCCGCCGGCCGTTTCCTGACTGGGCACCAGCAGGCCGAGATAGACACCGATCCAGATGAGGGCGAAGCGCAGAAGCAGCAGCAGCCCGAAGGCGGCGAGGGTGGCGGCCGGGCTGCCGTGGGAGCGCCAGCCGACGATCACGGCGATCACGGCCAGCGCCGCGAGATCGACGCTCGCGCCGATCACATCGGAGACCCCGCGCCCGCTGACCACGGCCGACGGTGCCATCGGCAGGGAACGGAAGCGGTCGGTGACACCACGCTCCCGGTCGACGACGACGGCCACCGCGGTGTTCATGAAACCGAAGGAGATCGTCATCGCGAAGATGCCGGGCATCGCGAACGTCGGGTAGTCCACCCCGCCGCCGACATTCATCGCGCTGCCGAAGACATAGACGAACAGCACCACGGAGACGACCGGGAAGCCCAGCTGCCAGGCGATGATGACGGGCTGCCGGACGAGATGGGTCAGATCCCGGCGGACGATGGTCAGGCAGTCGGCGACGGCCCAGTAGAGACGGCGCGCGGGGCCGTCCTCCGGGCCGTCCGGGACATCCGGGCCGGGGCGGCCGTCGTGCGGGATGTGCAGCACGGTTCCAGCGCTCATGCGGCCGCCTCCTCGCCGGCCCCGGCCGCCGGGCGGCCGGTGAGCCGCAGAAAGACCTCGTCGAGCGTCGGACGGCGCAGCCCGATGTCCGCGACGCCGACGCCCGCGTCCTGGAGGGTGCGCGCGACCTCGGTCAGCGCCGCCACGCCCGCCGTCACCGGGGCCCCGACCCGCCGCTCCGCCTCGTCCGCCGTGGGCCGTACGCCGTCCGCGGCGACCCGCGCCACGGCCCGTACCGCGTCCGGGAGACCGGCCGGGTCGTGCAGCACCACATGCAGGCTCTCCCCGCCGACCTGCTGTTTCAGCGCGGCGGGCGTACCGTCGGCGATCGTCCGGCCGTGCTCGATGACGGAGATCCGGTCGGCCAGCCGGTCCGCCTCGTCGAGGTATTGGGTGGTCAGCAGCACGGTGGTGCCGGCCGCGGCGAGCCTGCGGACCGCCTCCCAGACCTCGTTGCGGCTGCGGGGGTCGAGGCCGGTGGTCGGCTCGTCCAGGAACAGCACCTCGGGGGCGAGGATCAGGCTCGCGGCGAGGTCGAGACGGCGGCGCATCCCGCCGCTGTAGCCCTTGACCGGTTTCCCGGCCGCGTCGCCCAGGCCGAACTGCTCCAGCAGTTCGGTGGCCCGGGCCCGTGACCGGCGGGCGCCGAGGTGGAAGAGCCTGCCGAACATCTCCAGGTTCTGCCGTCCGGTCAATATCCCGTCCACGGCGGCGTACTGACCGGCCAGCCCGATCCGGGCGCGTACCCGGTCCGGTGCTCGCGTCACCTCGTGCCCGGCGACCGTCGCCCGGCCGCCGTCCGGTCGCAGCAGGGTGGCCAGGATGCGGACGACCGTGGTCTTGCCGGCACCGTTCGGCCCGAGCAGGCCGTGCACCGTGCCGCGGCGGACGGTGAGATCGAGGCCGTCCAGTGCCCGCTTGTCGCCGTACCGCTTTTCCAGTCCCTCCGCGCGCACCGCCACCTCGGCCGGTCCCGCCGCTTTCCGCGTATCGCGCCCTGTCCCGCTCATGCTGACGGCCATCGCCGCTCCCCTCCGGATCGGAAACTGAGTACACCGTACTCGATTACGCGTACGCCGTACTCAGTTTTTTCCCGGCGGCATAGGATGACCGCACGATGACGACGACAGAACACAGCGGCAGCGGCGATGTCTCGCGCAGCCTGGAGCTGCTCTGGGGCCTCGGCGACCGGCCCAGCCGCGGACCCAAGCCGGGCCTCACCCTCGACCGCATCGTCACCGCGGCGGTGGCGGTCGCCGATACCGACGGGCTCGGCGCGCTGTCCATGCGGCGGGTCGCCACCGACCTCGGCGTCGGCACCATGTCCCTCTACCGCTATGTCCCGGGCAAGGCCGAACTCCTCGACCTGATGCTCGACAAGGTCGCGGAGTTCGACACCGACGCCCATCCCGACCCGGCGGCCGGCTGGCGCCCCGCGATGGAGGCCCTCGCCCACGCCAGCCGGCGGCAGTACCACCGGCACCCCTGGCTGCTCCAGGTCGACCAGGCCCGCCCGCTGCTCGGCCCCAACGCCCTGGACTCCCTGGAGTACTCGGTGCGCGCGCTGGCCGGCACCGGTCTGACCGACCGCGAGAAGATGCACGTCCTGGTGACCTTCGGCGGCTTCCTCACCGGCCTCGCCCGCACCGAGCTGCACGCCGCGCTCGCCGAGAAGCGCACCGGCATCAGCAACGCGGACTTCTGGCAGTCACAGGAACCGGTGCTGTCCCGGGCGATGCTGAGCGGCCGCTACCCCGCCCTCGCCGCCCTGGACGAGGACACCTTCGCCGAGGACGACGCCCTGGTCTTCGAACTGGGCCTGGCCGCGCTCCTGGACGGATTCGAGGCGCTCATCGCCGCCCGTACCGCCCGAACGGACGCACCATGAGGTGACGAAACAGCACGGATGTGCCTGTATGGGAGCCATGACGAATCCCCCGAGCCCCGGCCTCGCCCCCTTCGAGCGGCAGGGAGCGATTCTGCTGACCTCGTACAAGCGGGACGGCACCGGCGTCGGCACCCCGATGAACCTCGCCGTCGACGGCGACCACGCCTACTTCCGCACCTACGGCGATGCCTGGAAGGCCAAGCGGATGCGCAACTTCCCGGAGGTGGAGATCTGCCCCTCCACCTGGCGGGGGCGGCCCACCGGACCCGCCGTCAAGGCGCGGGTGCGGCTACTGGATCCGCAGACCCGGGAGTACCGGCGGGCCGAGCGCTCGCTGACCCGGAAGTATCCGCTGCTCCACGGGCTGGTGGTGCCACTGGTGCACCGGCTGAAGAAGCAGCGGACGCTCCATTACGAGCTGCGGCTGACCGAGGGGGACGGGCCGGCGGGAGCCTGACGGGGCCCACGGTCTCTCCGTGGAGCGCCCACCCACCGGCCCTACCGCCGCCGCAGCAGCCTGCGGAGCGCGACGACCAGCCCCGTGGCCAGGGCGAGGACCATGGCCCCCTTGATGAAGCTCGGGTCCAGGTCCGTCTTCGAACTCCCCTTTCCGCCCTGCCCGTTGGCGCCGTCACCGTTCGCCGGGTCGTCCTTGGCCGCGTCCGGCAGCTGCTCATCGCTCAGCCCGACCGGCTCCACCGCGCTGTCGGCGCCCTCGGAGCCGTACATCAGGGTGCGGCCGTCCGCGGTGAAGGTGACCGCCTCGCCCTGCTGCTGCACCGGTACGCCCACGCTGCCGAGGTCCTTCGGGCGGCCGTCCTGCCAGCGGTAGATCCGGGCACCGAAATAGCTGCGCAGCACCAGACGGCTGCCATCCGGGGAGAACGCCCCGTCGGTCACCCACAGATCGACCGGGGCCACCTTGCGGAAGGTGTTGACGCCGGAGGTGGTCAGCCGCCGCGGGCCCTCGTAGAGCGCGCCACCGCCGCCCTGCTTCTTGCTGGCGATATAGACCCGGCCGGTCTTGGGATGCACCATCAGCGCCTCGGCGTCCCTCGGCCCGTCGGCGTACTTCACGTCGAACTGGGTGGCGGTGACGGTGGCATCGCGCAGCCGCTTCGGTTCGGGGAAGCGGTAGATCCAGACGTGGTCCCAGCTGCCGCCGAGGTTGTCGCCGATGTCGCCGACGTAGAGGGCACCGTCCGGGCCGGCCGAGATCGCCTCGACATCGCGCGGCGCGCCGATGCCGCGCAGCGTGATCCGGGCGACCACGCGGCCGGACTTGCCGTCGACGGCGTAGATGTACGGGCCGTCGTCGCTGTCGTTGTGGGTCCAGTAGATCCCGGGGTGCGTACGGCTGGCGGCCAGGCCGCTGGCCTCGGTGATCCGGGGGTCGCCGATGGTGAAGCCGTCGGGCTCGTCGGCGGCCGCGGGCACGGCGGCCGCCGCCCACAGGATTCCCGCGGCACCGGCCGCGCACAGAAGCGAACGCATGGGCACAGACTGCCATCCCGGGCCACGGCGCGGGGGCGCGGCGGCCGACGGGCCCCCGGCGCTCCGTGGTGGACGAGCGCGGCGTGTCCAGCGTCACGTACCGGCGGGTAAGGATTCTCGGCCATCATGTCCGGATGAGGATCATGTTCGTCGGTGACTCCATGACGATCGGCGCCACCGGCGATTTCACCTGGCGCTACCGCATGTGGCAGCACCTGAACGCGACCTGCGCCGGGCCGTACCGCATCGTCGGACCGCGCCACACCCTCCATGACCCCGCCGACGGCACCGCCGCCTGCACCGCCTACGCCGACCCCGGCTTCCCCGACGAGGCCCGCCGCCATCTCGCGGGCTGGGGCGAGGGCTGGCTGCACATGGCCCCGCTGATCGGTGACGCGGTACGCGAACACCGGGCCGACACCCTGCTGGTCTCGCTCGGCCTGATAGACCTCGGTTTCTACACGAACGCCGAGCAGACCGCGGAGAACGTACGGCGGTTCGTGGCGGCGGCACGGGAGGCGGCGCCGCACGTGCGGGCGGTGCTGATGCCGGTGATCCCCAACGTCCGGGCCTCGGCGGACCCCGCCTTCGGCACCGAGTGCGTCCGCTTCAACGAGCTGCTGGCCAAGGCCGTCGCCGGTCTCTCCACCCCCGCCTCCCCGTTGCTGCTGGCCTCCGAACCGGAGGGGTGGGAGACCGGCCGCGCCACCTACGACGGGACCCATCCGTCGGAGCACGGCGAGCACTTGCTGGCGGGCGCGTTCGCCCAGGCGATGCATCAGGCGTGGGGCGTCGGCGGGCCGTACCGCGCCGGGGCTGTAGCCGGGGCGGCCGTACCGGCCGGGTGAGACGCGCGGCGCGCGGGCCGGGCGCACGCCGACGCCCGAACGGCCCTTGCTTCGAGCGCACTTCAAGGCGTTGGCTGGACCACCATGAAGTACACGCAGCTCGGACGCACCGGACTCAAGGTCAGCCGACTCGTCCTCGGGACGATGAACTTCGGGCCTCAGACGGACGAGGCCGAGAGCCACACCATCATGGACGCGGCGCAGCAGGCCGGCATCAACTTCTTCGACACCGCCAATGTCTATGGCTGGGGCGCCAACAAGGGCCGTACGGAGGAGATCGTCGGCTCGTGGTTCGCCAAGGGCGGCGGCCGGCGGGACAAGACCGTGCTCGCCACCAAGCTCTACGCCAACATGGCGACGGACGACGGCAAGGTCTGGCCCAACCACGACAAGCTCTCCGCGCTCAACATCCGGCGGTCGGTGGAGGCCAGCCTCAAGCGGCTGGGTACCGACTACATCGACCTCTACCAGTTCCACCACGTCGACCGGGACACGCCCTGGGACGAGATCTGGCAGGCCATGGACGTGCTCGTCCAGCAGGGCAAGATCCTCTACGTGGGGTCGTCCAACCACGCCGGCTGGCATATCGCCCGCGCCAACGAGACCGCCGCCCGCCGCGGCTCGTACGGCCTGGTCAGCGAGCAGTGCCTCTACAACCTCGCCGAGCGCCGCGCCGAGATGGAGGTCATCCCGGCCGCCGAGGGCTACGGCCTGGGCGTCATCCCGTGGTCCCCGCTGCACGGCGGACTGCTGGGCGGTGCCCTCCGCAAGGAGCGCGAGGGCGGTGCGGGCCGCTCGGGCGCCGGCCGCTCGGCCGACTCGCTCGCCAACTCCACGATCCGCGCCCAGATCCAGTCGTACGAGGATCTGCTCGACAAACACGGTCTGGAGCCCGGTGAGGTGGCGCTGGCCTGGCTGCTCACCCGGCCCGGGGTCACCGGCCCGATCGTCGGCCCGCGCACCGCGGACCAGCTCGCCTCCGCGCTGCGGGCCGTCGAACTGACCCTCCCGGACGAGCTGCTCGCCTCGCTCGACGAGATCTTCCCCGGCCCCGGGCCGAGCCCGGAGGCCTTCGCCTGGTGAACGGGACGGGCGCCCGGCGGCCGGTTCCGGCCGGGCCGCCGGGCGCCCCCGCGGGGCCGGGGGCAGCCGTCAGCGCAGCGCCGCCGCCACGATCACGACGATGAGCAGCACGGCGAGCAGACCGGACATGATCCGGTTACGGGTTTTGGGATCCACCCTCTGAGCGTAACCGGGGCGGACCCGAACGCTTCAGCGGGCCGGTAGCGGGCGGCCGCGGACCGTCAGTGGCCCAGCGGCCAGGAGTCCACCGTTTCGTACCGGGGGTGCTTGCCCGCCACGCCCGCGACGGGCGGATGGCTGCACACCAGGGCGAGGGCCTCGACCGTCCAGGCGGTGCCGGCGAAGTCCTTGAGGGCGGTCGCGTACGGGCGCAGGTCCAGGCCGGGGACGCGGTTCCGGGCGAGGGTGAGGTGCGGGGTGTACGGGCGGTGCTCGTCGTCCATGGCGAGGCCGGCCCGGCGGCCCGCCGCGGAGGCCGCGTCGGCCAGCCGGCGCATGGCGGGACGGTCGCCGTCGGCCCCGGCCCACACCACCCGGTCCGAGAAGCGGCCGCCGCCGGCGATCCGCAGCTCGTAGGGGTCGCGGCGGCGGGCGGCCCGCGCCAGCCGCTCGGCCAGGTCGGGGACGGTCTCCTCGGGCACCTCCCCGTAGAAGGCGAGGGTGAAGTGCCAGCTCTCCCGGCCGGTCCAGCGCAGCCGGCCGGCGGCCGGAAACTTCTTCAACTGCGCCACCTCGGCGGCCAGTTCCTCGATCGCGCGAGCGGGGGGCAGGACGGCGGCGAAGAGTCTCATGCGGCCAGTGTGGCGCAGCACACCGGCCGTCCGGCGGGACACGACGTGCCATGGCCCGGCCCCGTGGTGGGGCCGGGCCATGGTGCGTGCCCGCACTACGCCGCGGGCGCCATGGCCCGCTCCGCGGACTGGGCCTCGCCCGGGGCCCGGGGCACGAAGGCGAGGTGCTGATGACCGCGGCGCAGGTCGACCTTGAGGCGCAGACCGCCCACCCGGGCGAGGATCAGGCCGATGAGGAGGGCGGCCGCCAGCGAGACGACACCGCCCGCCAGGAAGCCGATCCGCGGGCCGAAGGTGTCGGTGACCCAGCCGACCAGTGGTGCGCCGAGCGGCGTGCCGCCCACGAAGACCATCATGAACAGGCTCATCACCCGGCCGCGCATCGCCGGATCGGTGGCCATCTGGATGCTCGAATTGGCCGTGACATTGATCGTCAGGCCGACCGTGCCGATCAGCACCAGCAGCGCCGCGAACACCCAGAACGACGGGGCCAGCGCCGCCGCGATCTCCAGGACGCCGAAGAGCATCGCCGCCCCCACCACGAGCCGCAGCCGGGAGCTCGCGCGGCGGGCCGCGAGCAGTGCGCCGATCAGCGAACCGGCCGCCATCAGCCCGTTGAACAGGGAGTACGTCCCCGCACCCTGGTGGTAGACGTGGTGCACGAACGCGGTCAGCCAGATCGGGAAGTTGAAGCCGAAGGTCCCGATGAAGCCGACCAGGACGATGGGCCAGATCAGATCGGGGCGGCCGGACACATACCGCAGGCCCTCCCGCAGCTGGCCCTTGCTGCGCGGGACGCGGTCGACCTTGTGGAGTTCGGCGGTGCGCATCATCAGCAGGCCCATGAGCGGGGCGATGAACGAGAGACCGTTGAGCAGGAAGGCCCAGCCGCTGCCGAAGGCGGTGATCAGGACACCGGCGACGGCGGGTCCGATCAGCCGCGCGGACTGGAAGTTGGCGGAGTTGAGGCTGACGGCGTTGCGCAGCTCGTCCTGGCCGACCATTTCGGAGACGAAGGCCTGCCGGGCGGGGTTGTCGAGGACGGTGACCAGGCCGAGCGCGAAGGCGGTCAGGTAGACGTGCCAGACCTGCACCTGCCCGCTCAGCGTGAGCGCGGCGAGGGCCAGGCCGGTGACGCCCATGGCGGACTGGGTGACGAGCAGCAGCTTGCGCTTGGCGAAGCGGTCGGCGATGACACCGCCGTAGAGCCCGAAGAGCAGCATCGGCAGGAATTGCAGCGCGGTGGTGATGCCGACCGCGGTGGACGAGCCGGTGAGGCTGAGCACCAGCCAGTCCTGGGCGATCCGCTGCATCCAGGTGCCCGTGTTGGACACCATCTGGCCGGTGGCGAAGAGGCGGTAGTTGCGTATGCGCAGGGAGCTGAACGTGCCCTTGCGCGGTGTGGCGGCGGGGCCGGCGGCGACAGCCGGGGCGGTGCCCGGAGCGGTCGCGGTCGCGTCGTCGGAAACCGTGTCGTCGTGGGAGTTCGGTGCGGGGGCGGAGTGTGCTCCGGATCCCGTACTCAAAGTGGGTTCGCCTCCTCGGCCTCGGGTTCTACAGCTGTGCGAGCTTCTCCAGCACGGGCGCGGCGGCCCGCACCTTCGCCCACTCGTCCGCGTCCAGCCCTGAGGCCAGCTCGGCGAGCCAGGCGTTGCGCTTACGGCGGCTCTCTTCGAGCATCGCCTCGGCCTGCTCGGTCTGCGTGACGACCTTCTGACGGCGGTCGTCGGGGTGCGGTTCGAGCCGGACCAGTCCCTTGGCCTCCAGCATGGCCACGATGCGGGTCATCGACGGCGGCTGCACATGCTCCTTGCGGGCCAGCTCGCCGGGGGTGGCACTGCCGCAGCGGAACAGGGTGCCGAGCACCGACATCTCGGTGGGGCTCAGCGATTCGTCGACCCGCTGGTGCTTGAGTCGGCGCGACAGGCGCATCACGGCGGACCGCAGCGCGTTCACCGCGGCCGCGTCGTCAGGGGGCACCTCCGGCCCGTCGGGCTGAAGGGAGGACAGTTCCGGCATGGTCTTTAGCGTAACTCATTACCCTTTCTAAGGAAAGCCAGGGGGTCCTGTCCGTCATGACTCACCCATATGAGTGAGGGCGCCGCCGAAAATGACCCGCCTGACCGCGTACGGACGGGACCGTGTCCGGATGGGATCGAAGGTGCTCAGTCTGCGGGTGGACGGGGAACTGCTGGACCGCATCCGGCAGCACGCCGCAAAACGCGGAATGAGCGTCCAGGACTATGTGGTCCGGACGCTCATCCGCGAGGATTTCGACGAGCGGTTCCAATCCTCCGTCGACGAGACGGAGAAGCTGGGGGTCCGCTGGCCGGTTACTTGACCCCGAGCGCCTGCTCGATCGGGTCAAGCAGGAAGTAGACCAGGAAGCAGAGGCCGACCGCGTTCAGCAGCCAGGGGACCTCCTTGATCCGGCCGGTCGCCGCACGCAGCAGGATGAAGGCCAGCACGCCGATGCCGATGCCGTTGGTGATGCTGTAGGTGAACGGCATCGAGACGAGCGTCAGGAACGCCGGGATGCCGATGGTGAAGTCGCCCCAGTCGATGTCCCGGACGTTCGAGGCCATGATCAGGAAGCCGACGACCACCAGCGCGGGCGTCGCGGCCTGGGCGGGGACGACGGTCGCCAGCGGCGTGAAGATCAGCGCGAGCAGGAAGAGGCCGCCGGTCATCAGGTTCGCCAGACCGGTGCGGGCGCCCTCGCCGACCCCGGCGGTGGACTCCACGAAGCAGGTGTTGGCGGAGGCGGAGCCGAAGCCGCCGCCCGCGACCGCGATGCCGTCGACCATCAGGATCCGGCCCATGTTCGGCAGGTTGCCGGTCTCGTTGTCCAGCAGCCCGGCCTCCTCGCCGACGCCGATGATGGTGCCCATCGCGTCGAAGAAGCCGGAGAGCAGCACGGTGAAGACGAACAGGCAGCCGGTCAGCACGCCGACTTCCTTGAAGCCGCCGAAGAGGCTGATCTGACCGATCAGACCGAAGTCCGGGGTGTCGATGATCTTTTCCGGGACATTGGGGACCGCCAGGCCCCAGGCCGCGTCCGGGATGGTGACGAGGGCGTTGATGCCGATCGCGACGACGGCCATCGAGACCATGCCGATCAGGATCGCGCCCCGGACCTTGCGCACGATCAGCACGAACATCAGCGCCAGCCCGATGATGAAGACCAGCACCGGCCAGCCCTTGAGCTGTCCGCCCTGGCCCAGGCCCATCGGGACGGTGGTGTTCGCGGCGTCCGGGTTACGGGTCACGAAGCCCGCGTCGACCAGGCCGATCAGCGAGATGAACAGGCCGATGCCGATGGCGATGGCCCGCCGTAGCCCGTTGGGGATCGCGTCCATCACCCGCTGCCGCAGACCCGAGGCGACCAGGAGCATCAGCACCAGACCCGCGAGCACGACCATGCCCATGGCGTCCGGCCAGCTCATCTTGGGGGCGAGCTGAAGCGCCACCACGGCATTGATGCCGAGGCCGGCGGCGATGGCGATCGGGACATTGCCGATGACGCCCATCAGGACCGTGCTCAGTCCGGCCATCAGCGCGGTGGCGGTGACCAGCTGCGCGTTGTCGAGATGGTGGCCGAACTTATCGACTCCGGAACTGAGAATGATCGGGTTCAGCACGATGATGTAGGCCATCGCGAAGAACGTCGCCAGCCCGCCGCGGAGTTCGCGGCCGACCGTCGACCCCCGCTCGGAGATCTTGAAGAAGGCGTCGAGGCCGTTCTTGGGAGGCTTCGGAGCCGGGTTCTCAAGGGTGTCGACCGGCGTGGTGGCCGAGGGGGGCATGCGGGGACCTCAGTCGTACGGGCCTGGGCAGGCGCGGGGGCCCGAGGGCCCGGAACACGAACAAAAACGGAATCAACTGGATCAGCTTGGAGGAAGAGACAAGCAAAACCAGCCGAATCCAGAAAGGTTCAGTATGAATAAACAATGCGTTGATCGCTATCTCCGCGCGTAGACCCCTGCGGCACATGGCCTGGTCCCGCCCCCCACGCCGCCGGCGCCACCGCGCACGGCCACCGGCCCCCTGCCCACCGCCGCCCGCGGAGCCGTCACCCGCTCCCCGTAAGCTGAGCACCATGTGGAAGAAGTCCGAACTGCGCGAGGCCCCGGCGCCTCTTGAGGGACCCGTCGTCGGCACGATCACCGGCGGCACCATCATCTGGTTCGTCCTCTTCCTCGGCCAGCTCCCCTTCTACGGCTGGTTCGCCGACAACGGCCACGCCTGGTGGGTGTGGACCTGTCTGGCCGGCGGCGGCCTGGGCCTGATCGGCATCTGGTACGTCCGCGGACGGGATGCCGCGCTCAAGCGCGCCGCGGCGGCCGACCGCTCCTGACCACCTCCGCACCGCCCCGGCGGACAGGCCCTGGCTCCCTTCGCCCGGCCAGCGGGTGAAGTGCGCATTCCGCCCGTAACGTCGAGGGCATGACGGAGCGGGCGAGGACCGACGTCGCGCAGTCCGGGCCGGGTGGCGAGCCCGCCCGACGGGCGGCGGGGGAACCGGTCAACCCCGGACTGACCGCCGCCGAGGTCGCGGAGCGGGTCGCCCGGGGCGAGGTCAACGACGTCCCCGTACGCTCCTCCCGCTCGGTCGCCGAGATCGTCCGGGCCAATGTCTTCACCCGCTTCAACGCCATCATCGGCGTCCTCTTCGTCATCATCCTGATCGTCGGCCCCCTCCAGGACGGCCTGTTCGGCTTCGTGATCGTCGCCAACACCGGTATCGGCATCGTCCAGGAGCTGCGCGCCAAGAAGACCCTGGACAAGCTGGCGGTCATCGGCGAGGCCCGGCCGGCCGTCCGGCGCGGCGGGGTCACCGAGGAGATCCCCACCTCCGCTGTGGTGCTCGACGACATCCTCGAACTCGGGCCCGGCGACAAGGTCATCGTCGACGGTGAGGTGCTGGAGAGCGACAGCCTGGAGATCGACGAGTCGCTGCTGACCGGCGAGGCCGACCCGGTCGTGAAGAAGCCCGGCGAGCAGGTGATGTCCGGCAGCTTCGTGGTCGCGGGCGGCGGCGCCTTCACCGCGACCAAGGTCGGCCGGCAGGCGTACGCGGCCCAGCTCGCCGAGGAGGCCAGCCGCTTCACCCTGGTCCACTCCGAACTGCGGACCGGCATCAGCCAGATCCTCAAGTACGTGACCTGGATGATGATTCCGACCGCGCTCGGCCTGATCCTCAGCCATCTGCTCACCCTCGGGCTGCCGGGCGACGCGGCGATCCGCCGGATGGTCGCCGGGATCGTGCCGATGATCCCCGAGGGCCTGGTGCTGCTCACCTCCGTCGCCTTCGCGATCGGCGTCATCCGGCTCGGCCGCAAGAAGTGCCTGGTCCAGGAGCTGCCCGCGATCGAGGGCCTGGCCCGGGTCGATGTGGTCTGCCTGGACAAGACCGGCACGCTCACCGAGGGCGGCATGGATGTCCAGGGGCTGCGGACGCTCGACGGCGACGAGGGCTACCTCCGGCAGGTGCTGGGCGCACTCGGCGAGTCCGACCCCCGACCCAACGCCTCCCTCCAGGCGGTCATCGCGGCGTATCCGGCGGACGGCGGCTGGCGCTGCGTCCAGTCACTGCCGTTCTCCTCCGCCCGGAAATACAGCGGCGGGTCCTTCAACGGCCCGGACGGCGAGAGCAGCACCTGGCTGCTCGGCGCCCCGGACGTGCTGCTGCCGGCCGGTGACCAGCGGCTCGCCGAGACCGACGCGCTCAACGCGCAGGGCTTCCGCGTCCTGCTGCTGGCCCGCGCCGCACGGGAGCTGGACGACCCCGACGTCACCCGGGACGTACGGCCCGCCGCGCTGGTCGTCCTGGAGCAGCGGCTGCGCCCGGACGCCCCCGACACCCTGCGCTACTTCGAGGAGCAGGGCGTCCGGGCCAAGGTGCTCTCCGGCGACAACGCGGTGTCGGTGGGCGCGGTGGCCGGCAAACTGGGGCTGCCCGGCGCGGACGCCCCGGTGGACGCGCGCGCCCTGCCCGGCGAACGGGACGCGATGGCGGCCGAGATCGAGGCGGGCGCGGTGTTCGGCCGGGTCACCCCGCAGCAGAAGCGGGACATGGTCGCCGCGCTCCAGGCACGCAGTCACACCGTCGCGATGACCGGCGACGGCGTCAATGACGTGCTGGCCCTCAAGGACGCCGACATCGGCGTCGCGATGGGCTCCGGCTCCGAGGCGACCCGCGCCGTCGCCCAGATCGTGCTGCTCAACAACAGCTTCGCCACGCTGCCGTCCGTCGTCGCCGAGGGCCGCCGGGTCATCGGCAACATCACCCGCGTCGCCACCCTCTTCCTCACCAAGACCGTCTACTCCGTCCTCCTGGCGATCCTGGTCGCCTGCTGGCAGATCCCCTACCCGTATCTCCCCCGGCATCTGACCCTGCTCTCCACCCTCACCATCGGCGTCCCCGCGTTCTTCCTCGCCCTGGCCCCCAACAAGGAACGCGCCCGCCCGCACTTCGTCCGCCGGGTGATGCGCTACGCGATCCCGTCCGGCCTCATCGCCGGCGCCGCCGCCTTCGCCACCTATCTGCTCGCCCGCGGCTACTACACCGGCCCCGACGCCCTGTCCGCCGAGACCAGCGCCGCGACCCTGACCCTCTTCCTCACCGCGATCTGGGTCCTGGCGATCATCGCCCGCCCCTACACCTGGTGGCGGATCGCCCTGGTCCTGGCCATGGGCCTGGCCTTCCTCATCGTCCTGGCCACCCCCTGGCTCCAGACTTTCTTCGCCCTGCGCCTGGTCGGCACGACCATGCCCTGGGTGGCCGTCGCCATCGCCGTACTGGCGGCCGTCCTACTGGAGCTCACCTGGCGCTGGGTGGGCCGCCGCTTCCCGGCCTGAGCGTGAACGCCACGCCCGCCGCCGTATCGTCCCGGTCACAGAACCCGCCCCGGGATGGCCACACCCCTCGCCCCCGCCTAGTCTCCGCCCCATGACCTTCCACCCGGCCGACCTCACCTACGAGGTCCTGGCCCGCACCCATCACTCTCACCACTACCACTCCGGCGGCGACGGCGTCCTCAACTGGTGGGAGTGGCTGATCCTGGTCGTCGGCGCGGTCGCGGTGATCTGGTCGCTGGTGAAGAAGTTCAGCTCGGACTGAGCGGATGGCGACGGCCGGGGTGCAGCCGCCCGCGTAGGGCCGGACGCCGTTCCCGGTGGCTTGGCGTGGCTTGGCTTGGCGTGGCATGGCGTGGCTTGGCTTGGCGTGGCTGTCACGATCCCGGCAAAAGATCGAGATACGCCTGAGACACGGTCTCGGGACGATCGAAACACCTGCCGCTTAACGTGCGGGATACGTACGTCTGTAGGCGGGCCCGGGGCGGGCCGACGGTCCAAGGGTGTCGACGGACCAGCAACGGCCACGGGGCGGGAAGCGAGCGGCAGCGTGACGAAGGCAAAAAGGCAGCGTGGCTTCTGGCAAGAGCTGCCGATTCTCATCGGTGTCGCTCTTCTGCTCGCCCTGCTGATCAAGTCCTTCCTGGTGCAGGCGTTCTTGATCCCGTCCGACTCGATGCAGAACACCCTCCAGCGCGGGGACCGGGTCCTGGTGGACAAGCTGACGCCCTGGTTCGGCTCCGAGCCGCAGCGCGGCGAGGTCGTGGTCTTCCACGACCCGGGCGGCTGGCTCAACGAGATGCCGCCCGCTGAGCCCAACGTCGTCCAGCAGGTCCTCAGCTTCATCGGCCTGATGCCGTCAGCGGAGGAGAAGGACCTGATCAAGCGGGTGATCGCGGTCGGCGGCGACACCGTCGAGTGCCACGGCACCGGCCCGGTCAAGGTCAACGGCAAGGCGCTGAAGGAGGATGCGTACCTCTTCCCCGGCAACACCCCTTGCGGCGACAAGGCATTCGGGCCGGTCAAGGTTCCCAAGGGAAGCATCTGGGTCATGGGTGACCACCGACAGAAGTCCCAGGACTCCCGCTACCACATGAACCTCAAGGGCAACGGCACCGTGGAGACCACGCAGGTCGTGGGACGTGCCTTCACGGTCGCCTGGCCGATCAGCCGCTGGTCGTGGCTGCCCGTGCCGGACACCTTCGACCAGCCCGCGCTCAACAAGGCCGTCGCGGCGACTCCGGCCGTGCTGGGCCTCGCGGGCGCGGTGCCGCTCACCCTCTGGCGCCGCCGAAGGCGAGCCGCACGAGCGGCATAGCCCGCCCTACCTCTCCTCCCCACCCTCATCCCCGCCCTCATTTCCGTCCTCGTCATCCGGCGACCGGCCAACGGCACGCAGCCGCGCCCCCCTGCTCTCCGCGACGCGCCGCACATCCCGCAGCGAGTCGGTCAGCCCCCGGGCCAGAAAGCGCAGTTCCCGGTTGCTCGCCCCCTGACAGCCGAGCAGCTCGTCCGCATGCCCCATGAGGTCATCGGCCATACCGAGTTGAAGGCGCTCGATGTCATCGGCAATGCGGGAGACGGGTCCCGTCCCGTCTCCCAACAGGTAGCAAGGGTTGCCGTTGGGGCTCGACCACGGCAGCAGACGTGGGGCAGTTTCGTTCATGTCCTCAACTCCCAGGGCCCTCAGTGCGGAATGTGAGCAGCCGACGAGGGCAGATGCAGGTTGTCCGGATTTGACCACCCCGAGACTGGCATCCCATCAGTAGGCAGGGAATGAACGGCTGTTGCCCTTCCGTGGCACTTCCGTCCCCCGAGCCACATGCTTCGTGCTTCCATGGCGACGGAAGGGAGCAACGCGTGGCGACCGTGCACCACTGGACCGGCCGGGAGGCCCGAGCGCTTCGTCACGCCCTGCGGATGAGCGTCCGGGCATTCGCCGAACACCTGGGTGTCGGCATCCGAACCGTCTCGAAATGGGAGAAGCTACTCGGCAGCACCGAGCCGCGTCCTGACACCCAGGCAATTCTGGACACCGCTCTGGCCCGCGCGGACGCCGCGGCACATCTGCGCTTCGAGGCGAACCTCTCCATGGCCGGACATCGCGCATCCAGCATGAACCGCCGGGCGGCAGCCACCGGCCCACGGGCGTGGGAGTACGAGTCGTGGACCGACGACCTGGAGCGGGCCTTCGTCGCCCTGTCCCAGCAGAACTTCGCGTTCGCCGACGATCTTCTGCATCGGTGGCTGGCTCGCTGCAAGGTAACGGAACTGGACGACAGGGGCCTGTACTTGTTCGCGCGGTCCACCGCCCTGCTCGGCGACCTGCGACGCGACCAGGGCGCTGTGCTGGGGCCGCTGTCGGCAGAGCACTGCTATGCCGATGCCCGCTCGGTCTTCACCCAGCTCGACATCCCCCGGCGTGTCGCCCAGGTCGAACTGTCCCTGACAGTGGTCGCCGAGATGGCCGGCAGGCTGAAGACTGCCGCCCGTCGCTACGAGACTCTCGCCGTGGACGACCGACTTTCCCGCCGCGACCGAGCCCGGGCAAGGTTGTGGGTGGGAACCTCGCTGAGCAAGGACGGCCATCACGACTATGCCGCCCGCGTCATACTGGCCGCGACGCGCGATTTCGAGGACTTGTCCGAACCCGAGGACTGGTCGGTCGCCCACCAAAAGGTCGCCCTAGCCCATCGCGGTGCCAACGACCTCGACTCCGCCCTGCACTTCATGGAGATCGCCCGCAGTACCGGTGTGAGCAACTCGCCGCTGCAACGTGTGCGGTCGGACACCGCGCACGGTCACATCCTGCTGTCCGATCCGCCCACCCGGGATGATGGGCTGCGTGTGCTCGACGACGCCGCGAAGCTGGCCGCCACGTTCGGCCTCAGTCACCAGCTCCACAGCATCGAGAGCGTCCGCAAGGCGACCGAGGGGCATTCCTTCCCCCGGCGACGGTGACCAGGGAGAATCAGCGTGACGGACAACCAGCGGGCCCTCACCGACGATCAGCGGCAGTGGGCCGGGCTGATCTGGGACTACCACCGGATGCACCACGAGGTGCGGCCGGCCGACGTGGCGATCGGGCTGGGCAGTCACGATCTCGGGGTGCCCGCCTTCTGCGCCCGGCTGTATCGCGCGGGGCTCTTTCCTGCCCTGGTCTTCACCGGCGGCCCCAACCCCACTGCCCCGGAACGGTTTCCGCGGGGCGAGGCGGTCCACTTCCGGGAGCATGCGCGGGAACTCGGGGTACCGGACGAGGCCGTATTGCTGGAGCCCGCGGCGCGCAACACCGGCCAGAACATCACCTTCTCCCGGGAGGTGCTGGCCGCCGCCGGCATCGTCCCCGAGACCGTGCTGTTGGTGTCCATGCCCTATATGGAGCGACGGGCCTTCGCCACCGCCCGCAAGATGTGGCCCGAGGTCGAGGTGATCTGTGCTTCGGAACCGCTGGAGTTCGACGACTACCTCAAGAGCATCGGCGACGAGAAGCTCGTGACGGACCAGCTCGTCGGTGATCTCCAGCGGGTGATCGAGTATCCCGGGCTCGGCTTCGCCATCGAGCAGGAGGTACCCGAAGACGTACAGGCCGCGTACGCCTCACTCGTCCGGGACGGCTTCACCAGCCGACTGCTCACCCGCTGACCGGACGCCGCCCGGCCGCCCCCTGCCCCTCACACATCGCCCTGCACACGGGCATGAAGATGCATGTCATGCCAGCCGTCCTGTTGGAGATGGGCGCTGCGGCGGGTGCCCTCCAGGGTGAAGCCGGACTTGGTGGCGACCCGGCAGGAGGGCTCGTTGGCGGTCGAGTGGGCGAGTTCGAGGCGGTGGAAGCCGGCCTCGTCCAGGGCCCAGGCGGCCAGTGTGGCGAGGGCGCGGGGGGCGATGCCGGTGCCGCGGGCGGGCGGCAGGACCCAGTACGCGCACTCGGCTTCACCGTGGTCCAGGTCCATCCGGCGCAGGCCCGCCCGGCCGAGGATCTCGCCGTCGGAGGCCCGGGTGATGGCCCACTGGGCGTCCCGTTCCCGCTGCCAGGAGCGGTGGGAGGCCGCGATCCACTCCTGTGCCTCCGCCGGGGACGTGACGTGGTGCATGTGCCAGCGGCGGATCGCCTGGTCCTGGTAGGCGACTTGCAGGACGGGGGCGTCGGCCGTCTCCCAGGGCCGCAGCAGCAACTCGCCGCCGGGTGAGGGGAGAGCAGGCTGCGGGGTGGCCGAGAGGGTACCGGCGGGGAGGGCGGGAGTGATGGCGAGGGGCATGGGCGGCATCATCTCCCTGCCACCGCCCCTCCGTCAGTCGAACCACCGCGCCCGCGCCAGCTCCTCCCCCCGGTCCGGGTCTTCCAGGAGGGCGGCGACCTCGAAGCGGCGGGGCCACTGGCCGGTGGACCAGGCGAGGCCGGCGGCTACGCCCTCCAGGGTGGCGGCGTGGAGGGTGCCGTCGGAGGTGTAGCGCCAGTCGAGTTCGGCGTTGTCGTCGGGGCCGTCGCCGACGAGGAGTTCCTCGTGTTCCAGGTACGTCTCGGGGGTGGCGGGGCCGAGCAGGACGCGGACGGCCCCGGGGACCTCATGGCGTACGCCCTCGGATCGGACCTCGGCGCTGACCACCTCGCTCAGGCGCCGTACCTGGAGCAGTTCGGCCAGCGCGGCGGCACGGGCCGGGCGCACGGGGAGCAGGGCGCGGCCGGCCGCCAGCGGCACCAGGTCCGGGGCGTCGGCGACCACGGCGTCGGCCGCGTCGACCACCTGGATTTCCTGGTCGCGCACGGTCCGCAGCTCGTCCGGAAGGGTCACCTGGTCGGGGTCCAGATCCGCCAGCAGGCCGTAGAGCGCGTGCAGTTGTGCGGCGCCGACGGTCAGGTCGGGGTCGGCGAGCCGGGCCAGCAGTTCCGCCGCGCCGCCCGGCTCGTCGAGGAGCGCGGCGACGGAGGTCCGGACGCCGAGGGCACGGAGGACCTGGGCGTCGACGTCGCCCGCGTCGGCGGACTCGTACAGCCCGGACAGCAGCGGGTCACCGCCCGCCGACCGCAGACCGGCCGGCCGGCGGCCGTCCAGCACCGGGTGCCCGCGCAGCCACCAGGCGGTGTACGGGCGGACGGATTCGGTGGTGCCGTCGGGGAGCAGGACCCGCACGGGTGCGGTCAGGGCATCGCGCAGCGGCGGCTGGGACAGCATCGCCAGCACCTGGGGCCAGGCGTCGTCGTCGACCAGGTCGAGGTCGCGGACCGCGACGAGTTCGGTCACCACCGGCGGGACGGGGGTCTCCGGCAGCGCGTCGAGGATGTCCTCGCACCAGACGTCCACCGCGTCCAGCAGTCCGACATCGTCCGGCTCGGCGAAGTCGCCCTCCCGGGGCTCCATCTCGTCCGGGTCGAGCACCACATCGGTGGCCCGGACCAGCGCGAAGGCGGCCATGACGCCCACGGCCGTCAGCGGCTGCTCGCCCCACCGTCCGGCCCACTCCGCGTCACAGGCCGCGATCTCGCCTTCCCGGATGACGCGCTCGAAGGCGCTGCCCGGGTAGACCAGCTCGCCGGCCGGTGCCAGCTCACCGTCCTCGTCGGGCAGCGCGAGCGCCCCGAGCCAGGGCTCGTCGCCCGGCGTGAGATTGGCGTCCCGGACCAGACCGAGCACCGTCTCCGCCAGCTCCTCGGCGCCCAGCGGGGCCCCCGGCCCCTCGCCCAGCTCGTCGGCGAAGACGTCGTACGCGTCCTCGTCGGCCTCCAGGGAGTTCGCCACCGCCGCCCGCACCTGGGGCGTGGTCAGGACGGCGCGCGGCGCGGCCGGGGTGGCGCCCAGCTTCTCCAGCAGCGGGTGCACCGCCTCGGGGTGGGCGACCTTCAGGCCGAGCCGGGCGAGCGTACGGTGCCGGGCCGCGGCGTCCTCCTCGGGGCCGCCGCCGGGCAGCGGGAGCAGCACCTGACGCGGCCCGATCGTGGTCCGTACGCCGCCCTGCGCGCCGCCGGGCCCCTGGCCGGCCGTGCCCGCGAGCGGGACCGGCAGCCCGCTGAGCCGGTCCGGGTCCGTACCGGCCAGCGCGTCATAGAGCCGCCACCACCAGCCGGGCGACCGTTCGACGCCCGCCAGCCGGTCGATCATCTCGCCGAGCGGCACCCGGGCCACGCCCAACGCCCGCAGCTCCGGCCGGCGTTCGAGCCCGGCCGGCAGCAGGCTGGGGAACAGCTCGGCCAGCACGCCCACGGCCGCCGCGCCCGCGCCCTCCACCAACTCGGCGTCCACCGGGCGCAGGACGTACCGGTCCACGCCAGCGTCGCCCTCGTCCCACTCGTCCGCCGGCGCGGCCTCGGGCTCGGCCGTACGCCCGCCGGCCGGGGCGCCCGCGCTCGGCAGGAACCGCACCCGCGGCAGCAGTTCCAGTACCTGGCGGCGCAGCTCACCGTCCAGACCGCCCTTGCCCAGCGGGCCCGGCACCAGATCGAGGGTGCCGACCGACACCGGCTGCCAGTCGCCCAGCAGCGCCGCATACGTCGCGGCCACCCGCCCCACCAGGAAGTCCATCAGCGCGCCCGGCGCGACATGCCGCCGGGTCGGCTCCAGCGGGAACGACGCGATCAGCAGCGCGGGCAGCCCCAGCGGCTCGTCCGTCGGCGTCGGGGCGTGCACCACCGCCGCGGTGCCCGGCCGGACCGGCGCGCCCTCGTCGTCCACCGGCACCGCCCAGGTCACCGACCAGGCCGGCCGCAGCCGCTCCTCGACCGGCCGGTCCGCCAGCAGCGCCGGATCCAGCGGCCCGCCGTCGCTCGCCACCCGCCACCGGGTGGCGCCCCGCTCGCTGTCCTCGATCAGGACGTACGGGCCGTCCTGGCTGCGCCGCAACTCCCGTACGCCCTCCGGGGTCTCGACCACGACCTCGGCCAGCCCCGGCAGCGTCAGCAGCAGCGCCGCATCGATCCCGGTCAGCAGCCGCTCGGCGAGATCCTGCGCCGCGACGTCCCGCAGCGGCAGCACGACGGCGGTGTCATACCCCTCGGGCGCCCCGCCCTCCGCGGGCAGCGGCAGCCGCAGCAGCGGGACATGCCCGTCCCGTCGGCGCAACTCACCACCCAGCCCCGGGCTGTGCGCCGCCACCTCCTCCGTCAGCGCCCGCGCCTCGGCCAGCGACCAGCGGACGCCGCCGGTACGGCCCACCAGCGCCGGCTCGTCACTCACCGACAGCACCGCGGCGAAGCCCACACCGAACCGGCCGACCGCACCGGCCGCCACACTGGGCTCCCGCTTCGCGGACGCCCGCAGCGTCGACAGCGACTCGACGCCGGTGGCGTCCAGCGGGGCACCGGTGTTGGACGCGACGAGTACGGCGGGGGCGTCGCCGTTGGCCGCGTGCAGGGTCAGCCGGAGCCGGCCGGGGACACCGGCCCGGGCCGCCGCGTCCGCCGCGTTCTGCGCCAGCTCCACGGCCAGCCGGTCGCGGTAGCCGCCGAGCGCGAGGTCCTCCTCGGCGTTCGCGTCCTCCCGGAACCGGGCCGGCGAGGCGGCCCAGGCATCCAGCACGCCACGCCGCAGCCGAGCCGTCCCGAACGGGTCTCCGGCTGCGCCTCGCACCCACGACGTAGCTGTCACTGTCGGTCTCCCTTAAATGTCGGTGGGCCGACGGTATCGCCCCACGTGGGCGGGTGCCCCGCCGCGCTCTCGTTTCCCGCCTGTCGGCGGGGCCCCGCCTGTCGGCGGGAGGGGGTGTATGGGGTGGGGGTGATGAAAGACAAAAGACCAGCACCCGCCGCCGCACCACGACACGGCCGAACTACTGGTCTTTGACAACTCCCCCACCGGACGGAGGCCGCCATCCGAACGGGAGGGGGCGGGCCGGAGGGGGGGGGGGTGTGGGGGGGGGGGGGGGGGGGGGACAAAAAAAACACCAAAAAAAAAAAACCCACAACCCCCCCCCACAACAAAAACACCCCAACCCCACACCCCCCCCCCCC
>NZ_JBVHZH010000002.1:0-60263 GCF_055574515.1 Streptomyces sp. NPDC029466 | reverse complement strand
GCGAGGGCGATGGGGGGGGGGGTGGTTTTTCCCCCCCCCCCCCCCCTCCACCCCCCCCCCCCCCCCCCCCCCCCCCCCCCCCCCCCCACCGGCACCCACCACGAACAACAAGCGGCCCCCGCCCAAACACCCCACCCCGCCGACAGGCGAAACAGGCACGGCGGCGCCACCCGCAACGTGGGAAGCGGGCTACAAGCCCTCAGCTGTGGCCGAGCTCCTCGGCCGGCCCCGTCTCCTCGACGGACCCACCATCCCGCTCGGGACGAAGCGACAACGGCTCAACAACCGTCTCGTCCACAACCGGCGCGGCAGGCCGCGGCGGTTTCGGCATGACGGCCGCCTCGGAATGCGCCCCGCACCCGTACGCGAGGGAGACCACCCGACCGTCCGCCGGGGAGAACTCATTGGCGCAGACGCCGAACGCCTGGCCCAGGGAGCCGGGCAGCGTGGTGAGGAAACCGCAGGTCACGCAGGTGGCGGGGGCCGCCTGGGCCATGGGGGTGCGGGCGCCGTAGGCCTCTTCCCAGCGGTCGGCGGCGGTGTGCAGACCGTAGCGGGAGAGCACCCGGGCACGGCGCATGCCCAGTTCCTCGGCGATCGCCGCGATGCTGCCGCGCTGGGGGGCGGGCTGGACGGCGGGCGAGCCCGGGACGACGTCCGCCTCCTCGGAGTCGGCGACGTCGGCGGCCATGCCCTCGGCGACCGCCGAGTTCGGGGGCGGGACGTCCTCGCCGGTGAAGCCGGGCTCCAGGCGCAGGTCGTCGGCCTCGGTGGGCAGCAGATCCCCGGGGCCCATGTCGCCGGGGCGCAGCCGCTCGCTCCACGGCACCCACTCGGGCGCGAGCAGGGCGTCGGGGCCGGGCAGCAGGGCCACCTCGTCGAGCGTGACGATCTTGGCGCGGGAGGCCCGGGCGACCGTCGCGGCCCAGCGCCAGCCCCGGTAGCCGGGCTCGTTGCAGGCGAAGAGGTGGGTGACGACGCGGTCTCCGTCGGCAACGGCCTCGATGTGCTCGCCGACCATGCCGGGCAGTGCGGCTTCCTCCGCCGCCGCCCTGGCAAGGTCAACCGCCTCGGCGCACAGGCGGTCAGGGGTACGGCTTCGCATCGCAGCACTCACAAGAATCGATTCTCTCTTCCACGCCGTCTCACGAGTGCGCCAGCCGGAGCTGTCCTTGTCCTGTCCGGACGACCGGCGGTGCCGGGGCGGGCGGAGCGGACCTGGGGACCGCGTCGACGTCCGCGCCCGGTCGTTTCGGTCGAGCGCACCTCTTACGTCCCATTCTGCGGGATCGCGCGGAGGCACGCGGCCAAGAACGACCGCCGGTGGCGCGCTACACACGCTACCCCTTCAACGGTGGACGACCCCTCGGTGGGAGCGGCAAATGTCCACGGCCGCGACCGCGGGCCGGTACGCCCCGCGCGGCAAGGGGGAGAAAGTGCCCTCTCCTGGGCGAGTTGGGGCACTATGACCGGATGGCTGCCGTACGGGCGTCGAAGGTGTCGAAGGTGTCGAGGACAGCAGGGAAATCGTCACGGGTCTCGCGTGCCTCGACGCGTGGCGGGGGCGGGACCGGCCGGGTCCGCCGGGCGGGCCGGGCCGTCGGCCGGGCGCTGCACCGGCCGTTCACCGGCGCGGCGCGCGGGGTGCGGCGCGCCACGCATGCGCACGGCGCCGGGGAGTCGGGCCTGGGCAAGCTGATCGAGCTGCATGCGGTGAACTCCGCCGGGGACATGCTGATCACCGTCGCGCTGGCCTCGACGGTGTTCTTCTCGGTGCCGACGAATGAGGCGCGGGGCCGGGTCGCGCTGTATCTGGCGGTCACGCTGGCGCCGTTCGCCCTGCTCGCACCGGTGGTCGGACCGCTGCTGGACCGGGTGCCGCACGGCCGCCGGGCGGCGATGGCGGGCGCGATGCTGGCGCGGGCCCTGCTGGCGCTGACGATGTCCGGCGCGGTCGCCACCGGGGGGCTGGAGCTGTATCCGGCGGCGCTGGGGGTGCTGGTGGCGTCGAAGGCGTACGGGGTGGTCCGCAGTGCCGTGGTGCCGCGGCTGCTGCCCCCGCGGATCTCGCTGGTCAAGGCCAATTCACGGGTGACGCTCGCGGGGCTGCTGGCGACGGGGGCGGCGGCTCCGGCGGCGGCCGGGCTGCATCTGATCGGGCCGGGCTGGCCGCTGTACGGGGCGTGTGGGGTGTTCGTGGCCGGGACGGTGCTGTCGTTCTCGCTGCCGCACAAGGTCGACTCGGCGAAGGGCGAGGGCCGGGCCAGGCTGGCGTCCCGGGACGCGGCGCGGCAGGCGGGCGGCGGGCGGAAGCCCGGACTGCGCACGGTCGGCCCGTCGGTGCTGCACGGCCTCCAGGCCAATGCCTGTCTGCGGGCGCTCTCCGGTTTCCTGACGTTCTTCCTGGCGTTCCTGCTGCGGGAGCATCCGCTGGGCGGGCTGGGACCGGCGGCCTCGCTCGGGCTCGTGGTGGTGGCGGCCGGTACCGGCAATGCGCTGGGGACGGCGGTCGGCGCCTGGCTGAAGGCCCGCGGGCCGGAGCGGATCATCGCCGCGATGCTGGGGCTGGCGCTCTGCGCGACGGTGCTCGCGGCGGTGTTCTACCAGGCGGTGGCGGTGGTCGTGGTGACCGCAGCGGCGGCCGCCGCGGGACTGTGCCAGGCGCTGGCGAAGCTGTCGTTGGACGCGATGATCCAGCGCGATGTGCCGGAGGAGGTGCGGACCTCCGCGTTCGCCCGGTCCGAGACGGCGCTGCAGATGTCGTGGGTGGTGGGCGGCGCGATCGGGATCTCGTTGCCGCTGATGGGCACGCTGGGGATGGCGGTGGCCGCGGGCCTGGTGGCGCTGGGCGTGGTGCTGGCCGTACGGGGACTGCTGAGCGCGGCGCGGCGGGGCGGTACGCGGAGCGCCCGGGTGGCCTGACCGGCGGCGGGCGGCGCGGCACGCCGCACCCGGGCGTGGCGTGAGCAAAGGCGCCAGATAGCCTGCCCGTATGACCGCTGCGTTGATCTCCTGGGGCAAGGGCCGCCGTGCCGCTGCCGCCATCGGTGCCGTGTCCCTGGGTCTCATCACCCTCTCCGCCTGCGAGAAGCCGACCGCGCTCTCGACCGTGACCGTCGGTTCATCGACCGTGACGGCCGAGGCCACGCCCGGCTGCGACGGTGACGGCAAGGTCCTGTCCAAGAAGGACGTCTCGGCCTGCCTGACCAAGAAGGGCGGCAAGACGATCACCGTGCACCCCGGTGAGAAGGTGCGCGTGGGCGTCGACCCCGAGGTCGCCAAGTCCGGCTGGATCGTCATCGGCGCCGGCCCGGTCATGCGCGAGCCCAGCAAGCAGACGTACCGCAGCTTCGACGCGGACACGCTCTTCATGCAGCAGAACCCGCAGACCGGCCAGACCACGTACTCCAAGGACGTCACCCTCCAGGTCGCCGAGCTCGGCGCGGGCGAGGGCCCCAAGACGATGTGGCACTTCACGCTGAAGCAGGAGAACTAGGAGCGCCGGCCGCATGAGGCGCGTCCTGGTCGTCACGGCGGTGGCCGCCGAGCGTGACGCGGTGTGTGCCGTGGCGGAATCCTGCGCGACGGTGACGCTGCCCGGCGGGCAGGAGCTGCGGCGCGCGGCCGGGCTTCCGGTGGCGCTCGACGTGCTGGCCGCCGGTGTCGGTCCGGCCGCCGCGGCCGCCGGCACGGCCACCGCGCTGACCGCCGCCGCCCTCGCCGGGCAGCCGTACGACCTGGTGGTCTCGGCCGGAATCGGCGGCGGCTTCGCCCCCGGTCCCGGCTCGGGCGCGCCGCTGGGGTCGGTGGTGGTCGCGGACGCGATCGTCGCGGCCGACCTCGGCGCGGAGACCCCCGACGGCTTCCTCCCGGTCACCGCACTCGGCTTCGGGACGGTCGCGCACCACCCGGACCCGGCGCTGGTGCGGACCGTCGCGGCGGCGGCCGGCGCGTTGGCCGGCACCGTCGTCACGGTCTCGACGGTCACCGGCAGCGCGGCCCGCGCCGCCGAACTGGCGGAACGTCACCCGGGGGTGCTGGCCGAGGCGATGGAGGGTTTCGGGGTCGCCGAGGCGGCCGCCGCCCACGGGGTGCCGGTGCTGGAGGTCCGTGCGGTCTCCAATGCCGTCGGCCCCCGCGACCGCGCCGCCTGGCGCATCGGGGACGCCCTCGCCGCGCTGACCGGCGCCTTCCGTACGCTCCCCGGAGCCCTCACGGCCCCCGCCGGACCGGCTCAGGAACCTCCCCCACGCTCGACTTCGCCCACGCGGGGGACCCCCACGTCCCCGAGGAGGACCCCGTGACCCGGCCGCTGAACATCGCGTACTCGCCGTGCCCGAACGACACCTTCGTCTTCGACGCGCTGGCGCACGGCCGCGTCCCGGACGCGCCGGAGCTGGCGGTCACCTTCGCCGATATCGACCTCACCAACGGCATGGCCGAGCGCGGTGAGTTCGATGTGCTGAAGGTGTCGTACGCGGTGCTGCCGTGGGTGCTTGAGGAGTATGCGCTGCTGCCCTGCGGCGGGGCGCTGGGGCGCGGCTGCGGGCCGCTGGTGCTGACCCGGGAGCCGGGCGCGGCGGCGGATCTGGCGGGCAGGACGGTCGCGGTGCCCAGTGAACGGTCCACCGCGTATCTGCTGTTCCGGCTGTGGGCGGCGGCCGAGGTGCCGGGCGGCGTCGGGGAGATCGTGGTGCTGCCGTTCCACGAGATCATGCCGGCCGTGCGCGACGGCAAGGTCGATGCGGGCCTGGTCATTCACGAGGCGCGCTTCACGTACCAGAACTACGGCCTGTACTGCCTGGCCGACATGGGCGAGCACTGGGAGCACACCACCGGCCTGCCGATCCCGCTCGGCGCGATCATCGCCAAGCGGTCGCTGGGCGAACGGACGTTGCGCGGTCTCGCGGCGGCGATCCGCAGTTCGGTCCTGATGGCCTGGGACGATCCGGAGGCGTCCCGGCCGTATGTCCTGGAGCACGCCCAGGAGATGGACCCGAAGGTCGCCGACCAGCACATCGGGCTGTACGTCAATGAGTTCACCGCCGACCTCGGCGAGGACGGCTATGCCGCGGTGCGCGGGCTGCTCACCCGCGCCGCGGCCGAGGGGCTCGTTCCGCCCCTCGGCCGCGATGCGCTGAGCTTTGTGTAAGAGATGCCGGGTGTGACGGCCGCGGGCGGATGCGCCGGTCCGCGGCCGGGCGCGTCAGACGTCCAGCTGGTCGGCGACGGCGCGCAGCATGCCGGCGATCTTGGCGCCGTGCACCTTGTCCGGGTAACGGCCCCGTTCGAGCTGCTGGGTGACGTTCTCCAGGAGCGTGGTGAGGTCCTGGACGATCGAGGCGAGTTCGTCGGGCTTGCGGCGCTGCGCCGCGGCCACCGAGGGGGCGGGGTCGAGCAGTGTCACGGTCAGCGCCTGATCGCCGCGCTGGCCCGCGACCACGCCGAATTCGACGCGCTGGCCAGGCTTGAGTGCGGCTACGCCGTCGGGCAGTACCGACGAGTGCACGAAGACGTCACCGCCGTCATCGCGGGAGAGAAAGCCGAAGCCCTTCTCACTGTTGAACCACTTGACCTTGCCGGTAGGCACGTCTGTCCTCGTCCTCGTACTCGTTGGAAAATAACTGGGCCGGGTCTACTGCGGAACTGCGGGCTGGCTTCCTCTCCGCCCGGCGAGGCCGGGGTGGAGAGGTCTGGAGAGCAATGCAGCGGGCCGCAGGACCCGCCACCCCAAGGCTAATGGTCCCAAGGCCGGTGACAAGACGCCGCCGGGTGGATCCTCCGTGCTTCTGGCCCGGACTTACCCTGGTCAGGTGTCTGACGAAACGCCCCTTGCCGGGGATCTGCTGGTCCGAATCGGCGCGATCATGTTCCTAGTTGGCGCAGCGGCCACTCTCGCCACGGTGGCCCCGCTGTTCCTGGGAACCGATCCGCTGCCGTCCGTCTTCTACGGCGTGTGCATGCTGATGGGCGCCGGTTTTCTCGTGGCGGCGGCCGGAGTGATCCGTTCCGTGCTCGCGCAGCGCCGTCAGACGGCGGCGGCTTCGCCCCCGTCCGCCCCGTCCGCCACGTAGCGCGCCAGCCAGGACGGAAACTCCGTGAGGTCGCCGAGCACCACCTCGGCGCCGGCCGCGCGCAGTTCCGTGGCGTCGCACGGGCCGGTGGCGACCGCGACGGACAGTGCGCCGGCGGTGTGCGCCCCGACGACGTCACCGATGTGGTCGCCGACGTAGACCTGCGCCTGATGCTTGTCGAGCGCCTCGGCCTTGTCGGCCGCCCACAGGGAGCCGAAGAGGGCGTCCACGTCGAGCCCGAGGTGCGCCAGGTGCAGCTTGGCGTTGGGCTCGTACTTGGCGGTCACCACGATCGCCTGGCCGCCCGCCCGGTGCACCGCGTCGATCGCCTCCCGGGCGCCGGGCAGGGCGGGCGTCGCCGCGACCGCGAACTCCGGATACAGCGACCGGTAGAGGTCGGCGGTCTCCGCCACCCGCTCCGCGGGGAACCACCGGCTGATCTCCTCCTCCAGCGGCGGCCCCAGCCGGCTCACGGCGAGGTCGGCGTCGACGAAGGTGCCGGTCCGGGCGGACAGCTCGTGATAGGCGGCCCTGATGCCGGGGCGGGAGTCGATCAGCGTCATATCGAGGTCGAAGCCGACCGTCAGGGTGTGTGCAGCCATGCCTGCCATTGTGCCTGCGGCGCCGCGCGGGGCACCCGGCCCGGGGCACCACGCCCGTTCACCGCGGGATCCGCCGCATCCGCCACACCAGGAACAGCGCCGAGGCGACGGCCGCCACCCGCGCCATCACCGGCAGCCCGGCCAGCATCTCCTCCCCCAGCCGGCCCTGGGCGAGGGGCTCGCCCCACCGCCCGTCGAACCGGCCCCACAGCCACACCACCAGGCCGCCGACGACGGTGCCCGGCACACCGAGGGCCGCGAACTTGGCCTCGGCGCGGGTCAGCCGCTGGGAGACGTAGGCGAGCCCCCAGCCGCCCGCCAGCGCGAGCCACGAGCCCAGGGCCGCACCGGCCACCAGCAGCAGCACCGCGAGCGTCAGGACGGGGCTGAGCGGGGCCCGCGCCGGCCCCGCCACGACCTCTTCCGCGGCCCCGTCCTCGACCGGGGGCGCGGGGGCGGCGCGACGGCGGCCCAGCGCGCGCCGCAGCATCCGGGGCAGCGGGCGTCCCGCCGACGCGTCCTCGTCCGCTGCCTGTCCGTCGCCCGCGTCGGCCCCGGCCGTGCCGTCCTTCGTCAGCGACAGCGGGTGCTCGTCCTCGGGCCGGTCCCACATCTCCGGGATCTCGATCCCGCCGACGAACCCGGGCACGGTCTCCCCCGGCCCGAACGGCGCCGGCTCGACCCGCCACCAGTCCGGTGCGTCCTCGGCGTCACCCAGCTCGTCGGCGCCGGCCAGATGCGGGGGCAGGCCGACCGTCGGCGCGGGGTCCGGCGCCCCGTCGCGCGGTGCGGGGACCGAGCCGCCCGTGGGCGCCGCGCCGCTCCCGGCCGCCTTGCCCGTCAGTCCGCTGCGCGCGGCCAGGCCGGTGAGTCTGTCGCGGGCGCCGCTCCACCGCCGGGGCGGCTCGGCGGGCCGTGGGCCGAGCGGTACGGCGGGCCCGTCGGCGGCCCCGGCACCCGGCTCCTGCCGTGTCGCCGCGCCGCTCCAGGCGGCCCCCGGCACCCGGTCGTCCGCGCTCCCGGCGGCCGCGACCACCGCCTCCGGGGTGCCCAGCCGGGCGAGCAGCCGCTTCACCCCGGGCACCGAATCGGCCTGTCCGCCGTCGATCTCCGCCCGGAGCCCGGTCACCAGCCGCATCCGGGTGGCGGCGGGCAGGCCCCGCTGCTGGGCCAGGTCGCCCACCCGGCTCAGATAGTCAAAGACGAGCTGATCACTCTCGATCCCCACGAAATCCCCTGCGGCGTCCGCTGGTTGCTGCCCCGACGGTACCGCTTCGACCGGCGGCCGGGCCGGAGGCGGCCCGGGGGCGGCGCAGCGGGTGTCTCACGGATCGGGGCGGGCCGGGGCGATGACGGGCGGCCGCGCGCTCCCCCGTCTTCCCCGGCCCCGCTAACGTAGGACGAATGACCGGTACACCCCGCACCCTCGCCGAGGAGCTCAGGACCCGCACCGACCGCGGGCTCGTCGGGCTGCTGCGGGCACGGCCCGACCTGCTCAATCCGGTGCCGGGCGATGTCACCCAGCTCGCGACCCGGGCCGGCACACGGGCGTCGGTGGTCCGCGCCGTGGAGCGGCTCGACCGGTTCGTGCTCCAGACCGCAGAGGCGCTGGCGGTGGCGCCCGACCCGTGTCCGTACGACACGCTGGGCGCGCTGATGGGCGGGGACGCCGGGGATCCGGCGGTCGCCGCCGAGCTGCCCCGGGCGGTGGCGGAGCTGCGCGCGCAGGCGCTGGTGTGGGGCCCGGACGACCGGCTGCGGCTGGTGCGGACGGCCCGTGAGCTGCTCACGCCGAGCCCCGCGCACCCGTCGCCGACCGGCCTGGGCCCGACCGTCGCCGAGGCCATGGCGGGGATGTCGCCGGGGCGGCTCCAGGAGATCATCGCCGCGGCCGGGCTGCCCACCACCCACGATCCGGTCACCGCGGTCGCCGCGCTGTCCGGCCTCTTCACCGACCGGGTCCGGATGGCGGCGCTGCTGGACACCGCGCCCGCCGAGTCCGTCGCCGTCCTCGACAGGCTGCTGTGGGGACCGCCCTACGGCGCGGTCACCGACCGCCCCGCCCCGCATCTGCGATGGCTGCTGGACCGGGGCCTGCTGATCCCGGCGGGTGCCCGGAACGTCGTGCTGCCGCGGGAAGCGGCGCTGCATCTGCGGGGCGGCCGCGCCCATCACACCCCCGAGCCGGTCCCGCCCGCGCTCTCGCCCGCCACGGAGCGCGATCCACAGCTTGTGGACAACGCCGCCGCGAGCCAGGCGTTCACCGCGCTCGCGACCGTCGAGGAGCTGCTCAAGGAGTGGGACCTGGGCGGACCGGCCGTCCTGCGTGCCGGCGGGATGAGCGTCCGCGACCTCAAGCGGACCGCCACCGCCCTGGACACCACCGAGCAGCTCGCCGCCTTCTGGCTCGAACTCGCTTACGCGGCCGGGCTGATCGCCTCCGACGGCGAGGCCGATGAGCGGTTCGCGGCCACCCCGGCCGCCGAGGAGTGGCTCCAGCTGCCCGACCACGAACGCTGGGCGGCGCTGGCGGCCGGCTGGCTCGCCGCGACCCGCGCCCCCGGGGTCGTCGGCACCGCCGACGCGAAGGGCCGCGCGCTCGCCGCCCTCGGCCCGCACCTCGACCGCTCCCCCGCCCCCGAGGTCCGCCGCCGCGCCCTCGCCCTGCTCGCCGCGCTGCCGCCGGGCACCGCCGTCCCGGCGTCGGCGGTCCTGGCCCGGCTGCGGTGGGAGCGGCCGCTGCGCAGCGGCGCACCGGCCGCGGGACAGCTGCCGGCCGGTGACGGTGCCACGGCCGCGCCCGGCCCCGACCCCGCCGACGACCTCCGCTCACGCCTGGCCCAATGGGCCCTGTCCGAGGCCGAGTTGCTCGGCGTGACCGGACGCGGCGCGCTGTCCACCCACGGCCGCACCCTGATCGACAGCCCGTCGGACAGCGCCACCCCCACCCCCGCCGAGACCACCGCCGCCGCGACCCGCGCCGCCGACCTGCTCGCCCCGCTCCTGCCCGAGCCCGTCGACCATGTCCTCCTCCAGGCGGACCTGACCGCGGTCGCGCCCGGCCCGCTGCGCCGCCCGCTGGCCGAGGCGCTCGGCGTGCTCGCCGACATCGAGTCCAAGGGCGGTGCGACGGTCTACCGCTTCACCCCCGGCTCGGTACGCCGCGCCCTGGACGCCGGCCGCTCCGCCGCCGAGCTTCAGGAGTTCCTCGCCGCCCACTCCCGCACCCCGGTCCCCCAGCCGCTCGCCTACCTCATCGACGACGTGGCCCGTAAGCACGGGCAGCTGCGGATCGGCGCGGCCGCCGCCTATGTCCGCTGTGACGACGACGCGCTGCTCGCCGAGATCCTCGCGGACCGCCGCGCCGCCGCCCTCCGGCTGCGCCGCCTCGCCCCGACCGTGCTGGCCGCCCAGACCTCCCCCGACCAACTCCTCGACGGCCTCCGGGCGATGGGCTATGCCCCGGCCGCCGAGTCGGCCGCCGGTGACGTCCTGATCGCCCGCGCCGACTCCTACCGGACCCCGCCGCGCACCGCCCCCGCCCCGGTCCCGGACGGCCCGCCGTCCCCCGACCCCACCCTGCTCTCGGCCGCGGTCCGCGCCATCCGCGCCGGCGACCTCGCGGCCACCGCGGAACGCAAACCGGTCCAGGCGCCCGCCCCGGCCCCCGGCGCCTTCCCCCGCACCACCTCCGCCGAGACCCTGGCCACGATGCAGGCCGCGGTGCTGACCAACTCCGCGCTCTGGATCGGCTATGTCAACGCCGACGGCGCCGCCAGCCAGCGCGTCATCGCGCCCGTACGGGTCGAGGGCGGCTTTGTCACGGCGTACGACCACACCTCCGACGAGGTGCGTACGTACCCGCTGCACCGCATCACGGGCGTGGCGGAACTGGCGGACGACTCGGTCTGAGCGGCGGACGGGCCCTCCCCGTGACCGGCGTCGCCGACCGCGACACCTGTCGGGCCCTCCTCGCCGCACAGGGGCCCGGCATCCATCGATGACGGCCGCCGCGGCGATGCGGCACACTGGACGTTTGGCCGTATGTGCGGTCGATGTCCGCGGTCGTGATCAACGGCCGGGGGCCGCGGCCGGTCCCGGCGGCCGACGGCCGGAAGCGAAAGGCGAGGCGTGTGAACGGACCCCTCATCGTCCAGAGCGACAAAACGCTGCTGCTGGAGGTGGACCACGAGCTGGCGGACGCCTGCCGGCGGGCCATCGCGCCCTTTGCCGAGCTGGAGCGGGCGCCCGAGCACATCCATACGTACCGGGTGACGCCGCTGGGGCTGTGGAACGCGCGGGCCGCCGGGCACGACGCCGAGCAGGTCGTGGACGCGCTGGTGCAGTTCTCGCGGTATCCGGTGCCGCATGCGCTGCTCGTCGACGTCGCCGAGACGATGTCCCGCTACGGGCGGCTGACGCTGGTCAAGGACCCCGCGCACGGTCTGGTGCTGACCAGCACGGACCGTCCGGTGCTGGAGGAGATCCTGCGGTCGAAGAAGGTGCAGCCGCTGGTCGGGGCGCGGCTGGATCAGGACTCGGTCGTGGTGCACCCCTCGGAGCGCGGGCAGATCAAGCAGACGCTGCTCAAGCTGGGCTGGCCGGCCGAGGACCTGGCCGGTTACGTCGACGGTGAGGCGCACCCCATCGAGCTGCGCGAGGACGGCTGGGCGCTGCGGCCGTACCAGCAGCAGGCCGTGGAGGGCTTCTGGCACGGCGGCTCGGGTGTGGTCGTGCTGCCCTGTGGTGCGGGCAAGACGCTGGTCGGGGCGGGCGCGATGGCGCAGGCCAAGGCGACCACGCTGATCCTGGTGACGAACACGGTCTCGGCCCGGCAGTGGAAGCACGAGCTGGTCCGGCGGACCTCGCTGAGCGAGGACGAGATCGGCGAGTACAGCGGGACGAGGAAGGAGATCCGGCCGGTCACCATCGCCACGTACCAGGTGCTGACGACCAAGCGGAAGGGCGTCTACCCGCATCTGGAGCTCTTCGACTCCCGGGACTGGGGCCTGATCGTCTACGACGAGGTGCATCTGCTGCCCGCCCCGGTCTTCAAGTTCACCGCCGATCTTCAGGCCCGGCGGCGGCTGGGGCTGACCGCGACGCTGGTCCGCGAGGACGGCCGGGAGTCGGATGTCTTCTCCCTGATCGGGCCCAAGCGGTTCGACGCCCCGTGGAAGGAGATCGAGGCACAGGGCTATATCGCCCCCGCTGACTGTGTCGAGGTACGGGTCAATCTGACCGAGTCGGAGCGGCTGGCGTACGCCACGGCCGAGACCGAGGAGAAGTACCGCTTCTGTGCCACCACGGCCAGCAAGCAGTATGTGACCGAGGCGCTGGTCCGCCGGCACCAGGGCGAACAGACGCTGGTCATCGGCCAGTACATCGACCAGCTGGACGAGCTGGGCGAGCATCTGGACGCCCCGGTGATCAAGGGCGAGACCACCAACGCCCAGCGCGAGAAGCTCTTCGAAGCCTTCCGTCAGGGCGAGATCTCGGTGCTCGTGGTCTCCAAGGTCGCGAACTTCTCCGTCGACCTTCCGGAGGCGACGGTCGCGATCCAGGTGTCCGGCACCTTCGGCTCCCGCCAGGAGGAGGCCCAGCGGCTGGGCCGGGTGCTGCGCCCCAAGGCGGACGGGCACGAGGCGCGGTTCTACTCGGTCGTCGCGCGCGACACCATCGACCAGGACTTCGCGGCCCACCGCCAGCGCTTCCTGGCCGAGCAGGGGTACGCGTACCGGATCGTGGACGCGGACGAGCTGCTGGCGGCCGACGAGGACGTCTGAGCCGGGCGGCGGCCGGGCTCAGACCGCCGGGGACCGGCTGGCCGCCGGCTGCTGGGCGGTGCGCGGCGCCGGGAGGCCGCCGCCCGGAGCCACCGGCGGCCGCCGGGTCCACCAGAACACCGCCGCCAGCAGGGCCAGCCCGAGCAGGGGATACGGGGACGCGAACGGCTGCTGCCACCAGGGGATCCGCAGATCGAGGTCGCCGGTGTGCGGGACGATCCACATCGTGCGGGCGGTGAAGACCAGGGTGACGGCGGCGAGCAGCGCCCGGCGCCACGGGTCGCTGCGGGTGCGGGCGGCGAGCGCGACAAGCAGCGGCACACACCAGACCCAGTGGTGGGACCAGCTGATCGGCGAGACCAGCAGCGCCGTGACGGCCGTACACAGCACGCCCCAGCCGTCCAGGCCGCGGCGCAGACAGACCCGGCGGGCGGCCCAGAGCCCGGCGGCCGCGGCCAGCAGCGCCGGCACCGCCCACAGCAGGCCGGGCTCCGGCTGGTGCAGCACCCGGGTGATCAGGCCCTGGAGGGACTGGTTGTCGACGATCCAGACCTTGCCGACCCGGCCGGTCTCGAACATCCGCCGGGTCCAGAACTCGATGCTGGCCCCGGGCAGGAACAGCCAGCCCACCAGCACCGAGCACAGGAACCCGGCGAGCGCCGTGCAGGCGGCCTTCACCCGGCCGGTGACGAGCAGGTAGACGGCGAAGAGCGCGGGGGTGAGTTTGATGCCGGCCGCGATGCCGGTGGCGAACCCCTTGAAGCGCGCGCCGTCCGGACGGGAGAGGTCCCACAGGACCAGGCAGGTCAGCGCGAGGTTGACCTGCCCGAAGACGAAGGTCTGGAAGACCGGCTCCAGCCAGAGGCCGAGCGCGGTGGCGGCCAGCAGGACGGGCGCGGTGTGGGCGGCCCTGCGCAGGCCGGCGGCCTTGCAGGACAGGTGGATCAGCAGGGCGAGCAGCGCCGCGTTGACGAGCACGCAGACGACCTTGAGCGTGCCGAGCGAGAGCCAGGTGGTCGGTATGAAGAGCAGGGCGGCGAAGGGCGGGTAGGTGGCCGGAAGTGCCCACTTGGTGACCGTGAAACCGTAGAGATCACCGCCGGTGGCGGCAGCCTCACCCTCGGCCCGGTAGACCGCTATATCGGACATCGGCAACGGCTGGACCTGGTAGAGCACCCAGAGTCCGGTGAAGGACACCAGGAGCAGCGCCGTGGCGAGCGCCAGCCGGCCGGGATGGGCGGTGCTCTGCGCCCAGGTGCGTCTCCACGTCCATGTCCCCTCGGCGGCAGACACCCGCTGACCCCTCCCCGTTGCCCTGAGCGCGCCTACCGCGGTGACGCTAGTGGATCGAGGCCGACCGTCCGTTACGGTTTCCGGTCATCCGGATGGCGACGCGGGGGCCGGCTTCGCGCGCCCGAGCGCGCGTGTGGTGTGCATGATCTGTACGTGCCTGGGCGGCACGCGTGTGATGCGGCTTCTTGCCCGTATTGTGCGCCGCGCGGGCGGACAGGGGCGGCCGGGCCACGCGCTCAGCTCCATATGACAGGGCTCAGCTCCATGAGGCGGCCGCGGCATCAGTCGTCCGCGTACTCGCCCATGACGACGACGCTGAACGCGGCCGAGGCGAAGACCTTGATCGCGCGGAGGGCGTTGCCCACGACATAGCGGTGCTCATGGGCCGCCGCCGGATCGCGCCCGGGGTCGACACCGAGGGCGGTGGCGCCCTTGGCCGGGTGGAGGGAGACGGGGTGGACAGGGCCTGGGGGAATCGCTGCGCTGCTCATGACTCCATGATGGAATTCACGCGATTGCAGCACATCGGTCCATAGGTCCATCCCTGTGGGCCGGATGTCCGTCTTCAGACCCACTCCGCCCCCTACGGGAGACCGATGCCGCCGTCGCGCCGGAGACCGCCGCGGCCCGCCGTAAATCCGTTGGCGCCCTCCTGAGCCGCTGACTACAATCGCGCGTCTGCCTGCCTCCCGTCGAGGAGTGCCGCCGACCGGTCGGAAACCGGCCGGCTCCTTCGCTTCACGCCGCTGACCCGCACACCGCCTGACCTGCGCTGTGCACCGACACCGGCCCGCCGCGCCCGCGCTCACCGGCGCGCGCCCGCCGACGTACCCGCCCCGGAGGCAACGCCGTGCCCTCGCACGCCCCCCGCCCGACCACGGAGCCGCGCACCCAAAGCTCCCACCCCCAGCCGGCCACCGACGATCCGCTCCTGCGCGAAAAGGCCCACCTCGCCGCCTCCCGCTCCGCCCTGCGCGCGATGCGGGCCGACGCCGAGGCGCTGAACATCGCCGATGTCACCGCGAACTGGGTCAACGCCGAGGTCCTCCAGGGCGAGATCGACGCCCGGATCAAGGCGCTCGCCGACCTCTCGCACACCCCGCTCTTCTTCGGCCGCCTCGACTATCTCCACGCGCCCGGCCTCGACCTCGCCGAGGGGGCCTCCGGAGAGAACTTCTACATCGGCCGGCGGCACGTCCACGACGCCGACGGCGATCCCATGGTCATCGACTGGCGCGCGCCCGTCTCCCAGCCGTTCTACCGGGCCTCCAACAAGGACCCGATGGACCTGAAGCTGCGCCGCCGCTTCGGCTACACGGGCGGTGAACTGACCGCGTACGAGGACGAGCACCTCACCGACCCGGCCGAGGCCGCCCGGACCAGCGCCCTGCTCCAGTCGGAGATCGAGCGTCCGCGCGTCGGCCCCATGCGGGACATCGTCGCCACCATCCAGCCGGAGCAGGACGAGATCGTGCGGGCCGGCATCGGCGGCTCGGTCTGCGTCCAGGGCGCGCCGGGCACCGGAAAGACGGCGGTCGGTCTGCACCGGGTCGCGTATCTGCTCTATGCGCACCGCGAGCGGCTGGCCCGCTCCGGCACCCTCGTCATCGGCCCGAACCGCTCCTTCCTGCACTACATCGAGCAGGTGCTGCCGGCCCTCGGCGAGCTGGAGGTCAAGCAGGCCACGGTCGACGACCTGGTCGGGCATGTGGAGGTACGCGGTACGGACGAGGCGGCCGCCGCCACCGTCAAGGGCGACGCCCGGATGGCGGAGGTGCTGCGGCGGGCGGTCCGCTCGCACATCACACCGCCGCAGGAGCCCTGTGTGGTCGTCCGCGGCTCCCGCCGCTGGCGGGTACCCGCCTATGAACTCGAAGAGATCGTCCAGGAGTTGCGGGACCGCGAGATCCGCTACGGCGCGGCCCGGGAGGCCCTGCCGCAGCGGATCGCCCATGCCGTGCTGGTGCGGATGGAGCAGGCGGGCGAGGCGCCGGACGACCGGGTGCAGGACGCGGTGGCCCGTAACGCCGCCGTGAAGGCCGCGGTCAAGGCGGTCTGGCCGCCGGTCGATCCGGCGAAGCTGGTGCTGCGGCTGCTGGGCGACGCGGACTTCCTCGCCGAGCAGGCCGAGGGGATTCTGACCCCCGAGGAGCAGAAGACGATCCTGTGGACCAAACCGGCCCGCAGCGTGAAGAGCGCCAAGTGGTCCGCCGCGGACGCGGTGTTGATCGACGAGGCGACGGACCTGATCGCCCGCACCCCGTCGCTGGGCCATGTGGTCCTCGACGAGGCCCAGGACCTCTCCCCCATGCAGTACCGCGCGGTCGGCCGCCGCTGCACGACCGGCTCCGCGACCATCCTCGGCGACATCGCCCAGGGCACCACCCCCTGGGCGACCGACACCTGGGAGGAGGCGCTGACCCACCTCGGCAAGCCCGGTTCGGCCGTCGAGGAACTCACCCAGGGCTTCCGGGTGCCGCGCGAGGTCATCGCCTATGCCTCCCGGCTGCTGCCCGCCATCGCCCCCGACCTGACGGAGGCCACCTCGATCCGTGAGGCGGCGGGCGACTTCGCGATCCGTCCGGTCGACCCGGCCGGCCTGACCGCCGCCTCCCTCGCGGCCTGCGACGACGCACTGGCGAAGGAGGGCTCGATCGGCCTCATCGCCGCGGAGGCCCGGATTCCGGAGCTGCGCTCGGCCCTGGAGGCAGCGGGCGTGACCTGCCTGGCCCCCGGCGAGGAGACCTCGGCCGAGGCCCGGCTGACGCTGGTACCCGCCACGCTCGCCAAGGGCCTGGAGTACGACTATGTGGTCCTGGACGAGCCCGCCGCGATCGTCGACGGCGAACCGGACGAACGGACCGGCCTGCGCCGCCTCTACGTCTGCCTGACCCGTGCGGTCTCCGGTCTGACGGTGGTCCACGCGGCGGCCCTGCCGGAACAACTGGCCGACCGCTGAGGGGTCCTGCGGGCAGCCGCCGAGGGCACGGCGCCTGACGGGACGGCGTCAGGCGACCTTGGCGCAGATCATGGTCGTGCCGTCGTAGACATTCCATGAGTAGCGGTAGCGGCCCGGCTCCCCCGGGCAGGCGCCGGTGCCCGCCGAGGCCCGCATGACGGCCGTGACCTGCATGATGTAGTCGAACTCCCGGGGCACCCGGTCGGCGCTGCAATTCCACGCGGTGAGCAGGTTCGCCGGCCCGGGGCGGCCGCCCCGGGCCTTGGCCAGGAAGCACTGCCCCTTGCGGAACTGCCGCTCCACACACAGGTTGGTGGACGAGGAGCCCGTCCCGCTGTGCCACCAGCCACCCCGTCCGCCCCCGGACGGACAGCTCCCGGCCCCGGCCACCCGCAGCACCCGCAGATAGGCACTGGCGGCACCGCAGCCGACCCGCACCGGCGCCGTACGGCTCCAGTTGCCGTAGCCGTCCTGGTACGCATCGAGGCAGTCGCCGCTCCGTACGGCCGCGAAGGCCGCATCGACCGGGCTCGGGGTACGGGACGCGCCGGTCGTCGGCCGCGAAACGGCCCCGCCGCTGGTGGACGTACCACTCGACGTACCACTTGACGTCCCGGAGCTCGACCCGCCGCTGGTGGACGAACCGCCACTGGACGACGAACTGCCCGACGCCCCCGAGCTCGTCCCGCCACTTGAGTACGTACCGCTCGACGCCCCCGAACCGGACCCGCCGCTGGAGTACGTACCACTGGAGGTACCACTGGACGTACCGCTCGACGAGCCGGAGGTGTCCGCGGCTTCCCAGGGCTTCCAGAGGAAGACCACGAACGCTATGCACAGCAGCACCGGCCAGAAACAGCCACTGCTGGAGGAGGAGTTGGCGGCCTGCGGGGTGGGCGACGTCTTGGCCGGGGCGGGCCGGGCGGACTTCGACGAGGCGGACGCGGCGGGCTTCGAGGGGGCGGACGCGGCGGGCTTCGACGAGGCCGCCGTGGCCCGGGCCCGCTTCTCCCGCAAGGCCTCCTGGGCGCGCTTCTGCCGCTCCCGCTCGGCCCGCTCACGGCGCTGTTTCTCCGCGGCCTGCGCGGTCGCCCGCGCCCTGGCCTGCGCCCGCTTACGCTCCTCCGCCGCCTTGCGCGCCTGTTCCCTGCGCTCCCGCTCCTTGCGCGCCTCGCGCTCCCGCTGCTCCTCCTCCTGCCTCTGCCGCGCCGCCCGCTCCTCCTGCTTCCGGCGCGCCGCCCGCTCCTCGGTGTAGACGCGGGTGGGCCCGGGCGGCGGGACCTGTTGCGTCCCCTCGTCGGCGACGGGCGGCTGCGCGCCCGCGGTCTTGCGCAGGGCCCGCCCGTGCGCCTCGTATTTCTCGATCAGCGCGGTCCACCGCGGCGGCAGCCAGCGCTCACCGCGCCGCGAGGTCGGCATCCGGTCGAGTTCCTCCAGGAACTGCCGCAGCACATCCGCGGGTTCGGGCCGCTGAGCCGGATCGGCGGCCAGACACGGGCGGATCAGCGCGGTCAGCTCCCGGGGCAGCCCGGTCAGATCGAGCGCACCGCGCTGTACGAGGGTCAGCAGCCGGATCGTGTCATCGGTTTCGGGGTACGGCGGGCGCCCGACGGCCAGATAGAAGAGCGTCACGCCCAGCGAGTACACGTCGGACGCCGTGGTGGACTGCTCGGCACGGGCCTGCTCCGGCGACGTGAAGGCGACGGTACCCAGCGTCAGCGTCGTCCGTGTGATGTCGTTGGCGTGCGAGATGCCGAAGTCGATGAGCCGGGGCCCGGCCAGCGGCAGCAGGATGTTCTGGGGTTTGACGTCCCGGTGGACGATGCCCTCGTCATGCAGGATCACCAGCGCCTGCGCGGTACCCGCCGCGATCCAGCGCACCGCGGAACCGGGCAGCCGTCCCGCGCTGCGGACGAGCTCGGAGAGCGCGGGCGCCGGTATGTACTCGATGGCCATCCAGGGCAGTTCGGCGTCCGGATCGGCATCGCGCACCCGGGCCGTATAGGCGCTGTCGATCCGCCGGGCCAGCGTCACCTCGCGGGCGAACCGCCGCCGGTCGGTGTCGCTGACGACGCCCTCGGCGAGCAGCGTCTTGACCGCGGCCAGCGACCCGTCGACCGTGGACCGCGCCAGATAGATCCGCCCCATACCGCCGGAGCCGAGCCGCCCCAGCATCCGGTAGACGCCGAGCCGCCGCGGGTCGTCACCACCGAGCGGCTTGACTCCCATACCCGTCATGCCGTGTCACCCTCCCCCTGGTCCCCCCACCGTGACACTCGTCAAACAGTGCCACGCCAAAGGGAGTTGAGGAAGCGGGCCGGGGCGGGGCGCGGGTGGGCCCGATGGGGCCCATTCCCTAGGGGGCCGCGCCTCTCAGCGCGCCGTCGAGTACGCGGCCGTCTCGGCTGTCCCGGCCGCCTCAGCTGCCTCGGATCCCGCAGGTCCCTCGGATCCCTCAGACCCGCTGGGCGACGGGCAGATCCAGTGCCTCCCGCCACTCCCGTACCGCCGCCGCCTCCACCGGGGCCGACCAGCCGGCCGGCCGGGCGGCGCCCCCGATGTGGAACGCGTCGAGACCGGCCGCGCGCAACGCCGGCAGATGGCCGAGCCCGAGTCCGCCGCCCACCAGGATCCGAGGTGCGTACCCGGGCTCGCCCGCCGCCGTACGCGCCTGCTCGGCCAGCAGCGTCGGCAGCCCGCGGTCGACGCCCTGCGCGGATCCGGCCGTCAGATAGGTGTCGAGCCCCGCGGCTCCGGCCGCCCCGGCCAGCTCCTTGCGCAGCGCGTCCCGGTCGGCAGCCCGGTCGATGGCGCGGTGGAAGGTCCACCGGCAGCCGTCGATCACCTCGGCCAGCGCCGTCACCGCCGCCAGATCCGGCCGCCCGTCCGACGTGAGAAATCCGAGGACGAACTCCTCGGCGCCCTCCGCCCGCAGCGCCGCGGCCTCCTCGCACAGCGCCGCCACATCGCCCGCCGCGAAGCCGTCGGCGGCCCGCAGCATCACCCGTAGCGGAAGGCCCACGGCCGCCCGGACCGCCGCGAACGTGGCCCGGGGCGGGGTGAGCCCGTCGGCCGCCATGTCCGTCACCAGCTCCAGTCGGTCGGCCCCGCCGGCCTCGGCGGCAACCGCGTCCTGCGGGCCGAGCGCGATCACCTCCAGCAGCGCGCGCTTGCTCATATGACCCAATCCTCCGCTGACGACATGACGGGACGGACCCCTCTCACAGGTCTAGTCCAATATCCCAGAGTACGGGCCACCCGGCCCTCCGGACACCAGCCCCGCACCGGCACGCCCGGAATCCGCCCGTACGCCTTACCCACCCCCACCAGCGCGACCCGCCCGCCAACCGCCGGAAGCCCTCAGGACGGCCGCCGCCCCCCTTCCCCACTCGCCGCGGCCGTCCGCAAACCTGACCGGACCTCACCCTCCGCCCCGGATTTCGCCGGGTGCGAGGCACAATGGCTGGCATGAACCCCGTGCCCCGTACGGCAGACACCACCGACCCGGCGCCGGAGCTGCGGCAGCGCTGGGCCGACACCGTCACCGCGGCCCGCGGCACCAAGAACCCCACGGCCCCTGACCCGGCCCCGTACGCAGACAACCTGCTGTCCCGCTGGCGCGAACCGCAACGCCGCTACCACACCGTCGACCATCTGGCCGCGGTCCTGCTGCGCATCGACGAACTGGCCGAGCACGCGGATGACTTGCCCACCGTCCAGTTGGCGGCCTGGTTCCACGATGCGGTCTACCGCCCGGACCGCTCCGAGAACGAGGAGCGCAGCGCGGCCCTCGCCGAGCGCGCGCTGCCCGAACTGGGGATCGGCGCGGCCCGCACGGCCGAGGTCGCCCGTCTGGTGCGGCTCACCGTCACCCATGATCCGGCGCCCGACGACCCCGACGGCGAGGTGCTCTGCGACGCGGACCTCGCGGTGCTCGCCGGGTCCCCCGACCAGTACGCCGCCTACGCCGCCGCGGTCCGCGCCGAGTACGCCTTCGTTCCCGACCCCGACTTCACCGCCGGGCGTTCCGCCGTTCTGACCCAACTCCTCTCCCTCCCCCGCCTCTTCCGCACTCCCCGCGGCTACGACCTGTGGGAACACACTGCTCGCCGCAACCTCGCCACGGAGCTGGATCTGTTGCGGGGGGCGTAGGGGGGCTTGGGCTTGGCTGGGCGCGCGCCTGTTAGGTCGTCGTACGTTGTTTGGTGCGGCGCCGTTGTGGCTGGGCGCGCAGTTCCCCGCGCCCCTGTGGGGGTGGCCGCCGCTGTTGTTCGGTGCGGCTGCGTTGTGGCTGGCGCCGTTGCGGGTTACGTGGCTGCCGCGGGGGCCGGAGGGGACGCACCGGGACCCTCCCCCAGCCTCCGGCCGGGAGGTGCCCCCACGGCGCGGGCGACGCGGCTGCGTGGGATTGATTGCCCCGGTGTTTGCTCCGGTCCTGCGGGCGGGCCCCGGTACATCCCCTCCGACCGTTCAGCGTTGCCGGCTGCCGGACGGTGGCACCGCGCCTCACGGCCCAGCTCGGCCCGCGCCCAAGCTGCGGGGCCAGTTCGGCCAGGTGCCTGCCAAGAGGTGCCGCTGCACGGCTGCCGTAACGGTCATCGGTACGGCGGGGCGGCCGCGCATGGACGGAGGTCGGAGGGGATGTCCGGTGAGCCGCCCGCAGGACCCGGAGCGGACAACGGGGTGAGGAACCTCTGGGACCCGCGTCGCCCGCGCCGAGGACGGCTTACCGGGCGTCCCCTCCGACCCACCACCCACCAACCGAAGGCGCACGACGCCCAGCCACCGGCAACCCGCACCCACACCCACCCCCCAGCCACCAGAAACGCGCGCCCCAGCCACCGACAAACGTCACACAAAGACCCCGCCGACCCGGGAATGTAAGCCGTCCTACCGCTGTTAGTAGCTGACATGCCCGCTCAGCCCGACCGCGCCCGTCTGCCCATTGCCGTGTACGTCCTCGGCCTGTCCGTCTTTGCGCTCGGTACCTCCGAGTTCATGCTCTCCGGCATCCTCCAGCCCCTGGCCCGCGACCTGGACGTCTCCATTCCGCAGGCGGGGCTGCTGGTCTCCGCCTTCGCGATCGGCATGGTGGTCGGCGCCCCGGTGCTGGCCGCCGCAACGCTCCGGCTCCCACGGCGGACGACACTGATCGCGCTGCTCGCGGTGTTCGGCCTCGGCCAGGTGGCGGGCGCGCTGGCCCCCTCCTACGGCGTGCTGTTCGTCTCGCGCATCGTGAGCGCCCTGGCCTGCGCCGGCTTCTGGGCGGTCGGCGCGGCGGTCGCGGTCTCGCTGGTGCCGGTGACCGCGCGGGCCCGCGCGATGGCCGTAATGGTGGGCGGCCTGAGCATCGCCAACATCGCCGGCGTCCCGGCCGGCGCACTGCTCGGCCAGCACGCCGGCTGGCGCGCCGCCTTCTGGGCCGTGGCCGGCCTGGCCGCGATCGGCCTGCTCGGCGTGATCGCGCTGGTGCCGCGTACGGCCGTGCCCACCGGCGAGGACCGCCCGCGGCTGCGCCGTGAGCTGACCATCTACAAGGACAAGCAGGTGTGGCTGGCCCTGACCGCGACGGCCCTGAACGGCGCCGCGGTCTTCGCGCTCTTCTCGTACCTCTCGCCGCTGCTGACCGACACCGCCGGCCTGGCCGAGAGCTGGGTGCCGACGGTGCTCGCCCTCTTCGGCGTCGGCGCGCTGACGGGCACGTTCATCGGCGGCCGGATCGCCGACGCACACCTCTTCGGGACGCTCTTCGGCGGCATCGCCGCGTCCACCGCCGTGCTGGCCGTCCTGGCGCTGACCGCGCACAGCCCGGTCGCCGCCATCGCGCTCTCGCTGATGCTCGGGGTGACCGCGTTCACCACGGCCCCGGCCCTCAACGCCCGGATGTTCAACGTGGCGAACGCCGCGCCGACGCTGGCCGGAGCGACCACCACCGCCGCGTTCAACATCGGCAACACCCTCGGCCCCTGGCTCGGCGGGCTGGCGATCGGCGCGGGCTGGGGCTACCCGTCCGTGGCCTGGACGGGGGCCGCCCTGGCGGCGGGGGCCGTGGTCACCACCGCGTTCGCGTTCCGGCTGCACCGCGCGACGAACCAGTCCCGGCTGATCGCCTCCTCGGCCACCGCCACGGACGCGGCGCAGACGACCGCGCAGCCGGTGGAGACCGCGAAGGCGACGGGGGCGGCGGGGCACCGCTGACCCCCTCGTGGGGAGGGCGCCGCGACCGGCCGTTCAGGCCCCGCCGTCGAAGGTCCACCGCGTCTGGCTGTAGGTCTCGCCCCGGCCGAACCCGAAGGCCGTGATCGGCGCGACCCGGAAGACCACGGCCCGGTTGCCCTCCCCGTAGAACGCACCGTCGCGGACGTCGAAGTGCCAGTCGCTGCCGTACTTCTCGCCGTACAGATCGGCCAGCCGGCGCAGCGTGGGCTCGTCGCGCACCGGCACCGCCTCGCCCTCGACGACCACATCGAGCCCGGCGTGCAGGTCGTTGCCGCCGGCCGTCGATGTCGTCAGCACACAGTGCGCGTTGGCGGCGAGGTTCTTGGCCTTGCGTTCCTCGGGGCCGGTGCAGAAGTGCAGTGCGCCGTCCGCCCAGACGGCGAGCAGCGGGGTGACATGCGGGCGGCCGTCAGGCCGGACGGTGGTGAGCCAGAAGATGTCGGCCTCGGTCATTCCGCCGACGGCCGCGGGCCAGGCGGTCGCCGTGGCGTCCGCGCTGCTGTAGTTCGGGTCGAGGTCGGTGGCCGGTTGTCCGTCTTCGCTGGCTGACATGGCTGTCCCCTTTCGGTGCGGCGCACGGTCAGGGCCATCGTGCGGGGGTCCGCCGCCGCGCCGCCGCTACGACGCGCCGCGGCGGGCCGGACGGGGTGCCGGCCGGTGCTTGGGGCGGCGCAGACCGGCCGCGGTCAGCCGGCGTACCAGCTCCTTGGAGCCGATCTCCACGGCCCCGGCGCGCACCGCGTCGCCGTACCGCTCCGCCGGCAGGTCGTAGTGGTCGCGTTCGAACGCCCGGCGGGGCGCACCGAGCCGCGCCGCGAAGGCGTGCAGTTCGTCGAAGGAGTGGTCGCTGACCAGATGCGACCACATCCGGCCGTGGCCCGGCCAGGTGGGCGGATCGATATAGATCGCCACCTCAGCGCTCCGGCCGGATCGCCATGTCAGCCCGCCGCACCATCAACCACCTCAGCCTTCCATCGGGGCGCCGAGCCGGCCGACCCGGGCCACCGCGACAGCTGTCTTGGGGCAGACCCAGTGCGGATCGGTCCCCAACTCCGGTTCGACATCAAGTGCATGGGGATCCCCCGACTCCGTGCACACAGGGCACAGCGGCCAGCGGCCGTAGCGGTCCAGGAGGGCGTCCTGGACGTCCTGCGCTATGAGTCCTGCGACGAATGCCGCGCCTTCAGGCCATTGCTCCACCCACCACCGGCGGTGGACGACCGCATCCTCCACGAGCGAGACGATGTCGGCGTCAGCCACCTTGTCCGCCATCAGGTCGGCGAGCACCAGCGCCCGCGCGGCGTGCAATGCCTGTTCCATCTCCATGCCCCCCATTGTCTCCCGGCCGCCGACCGCCGAGCGGAGTTGTCCACAGCCCACGCCGCGGCCACTCGCTCTGTCCACAGCACTCACAGAGGGTATTGACGCCGAGCGGTCGATGAAATTACTTTTCAAGCGTGAGCAGTAGCGTGAAGGAAACTTTCAAGGACGTCCCCGCCGAGACCCGACCGGCCCCGGCCCCACCCGCCCCCGCGGCGCTGGCCGCCAAGGTCCGCACCCTCGCGCCGACGATGACCCGCTCCATGCAGCGGGTCGCCGAGACCGTCGCGAGCGACCCGGCCGGCTGCGCCGCCCTCACCGTCACCGGTCTCGCGGAGCGCACGGGCACCAGCGAGGCCACCGTCGTGCGGACCTCCCGGCTGCTCGGCTACCCGGGCTATCGCGATCTGCGCCTCGCGCTCGCCGCCCTCGCCGCGCAGCAGGCGGCCGGCGGCGCGCCCGCGGTGACCGCGGACATAGCGGTCGATGACTCCCTCGTCGATGTCGTCGCGAAGCTGGCGCAGGAAGAGCAGCAGTGCCTGGCCGACACCGCCGCCGCGCTGGACGTCACCCAGCTCGAAGCCGCCGTCGCCGCGCTCGCCGGTGCCCGCCGTATCGATGTGTACGGCATAGGGGCCTCCAACCTCGTCGGCCAGGACCTCGTCCAGAAGCTGCTGCGCATCGGCCTGATCGCGCATGCGCACGCGGACCCGCATCTGGCCGTGACGAACGCCGTGCAGATGCGCACCGGCGATGTCGCCATCGCCATCACGCACTCCGGGCGGACCACCGATGTCATAGAGCCCCTGCGGGTGGCCTTCGACCACGGCGCGACGACGATCGCCATCACCGGCCGCCCGGACGGCGACATCGCCTCGTACGCCGACCACATCCTGACCACGTCCACGGCCCGCGAGAGCGAGCTGCGCCCGGCCGCGATGTCGTCCCGGACGAGTCAGCTGCTGGTCGTGGACTGCCTGTTCATAGGCGTCGCGCAGCGTACGTACGAGACCGCGGCCCCCGCGCTGTCCGCCTCGTACGAGGCCCTCGCCCACCGCCACTCGCCGCGCAACAACCAGCGCTGACCTCGCACCGCCCCACCGTTGTGGGCCCCGTGCCGCCGGGAGACGGCACGGGTGGGCACGACGGCACCCGGCGGCGGGACAGCCGAAAAGCCACGGCCCCCACGAGCCCGACCGAAGAGAGTCGCCACGCCATGACCTCCCCCGCCGACCGCGCCCCTCTGCGCGCCCAGTTGGACACCCTCACCACCGAGGCGTACCGGCCCGAGCTCGCCGAGATCGACCGCCGCCCCACCCTGGACATCGCCCGCACGATGAACGACGAGGACGCCACGGTCCCCGCCGCCGTCGCCCGGCGGCTCCCGGAGATCGCCGCCGCCATCGACGCCACCGCCGCGCGGATGGCCCGCGGCGGCCGGCTGATCTACGCCGGCGCCGGCACGGCCGGCCGCCTCGGCGTGCTGGACGCCAGCGAATGCCCGCCGACCTTCAACACCGACCCGTCCGAGGTGCTCGGGCTGATCGCGGGCGGCCCGTCCGCGCTGGTCAACGCCGTCGAGGGCGCCGAGGACAGCACGAAGTTCGCGATCGAGGATCTGAGCGCGATCGGCCTGACCGACCTGGACACCGTCGTCGGCATCTCCGCCTCCGGCCGGACTCCCTACGCGATCGGGGCCGTCGAGCATGCCCGCGCCCTGGGCGCGCTGACCATCGGCCTGTCCTGCAACGCCGATTCGGCGCTGGCCGCGGCCGCCGAGCACGGCATCGAGGTCGTGGTCGGACCCGAGCTGCTGACCGGCTCCACCCGGCTCAAGGCGGGCACCGCCCAGAAGCTCGTGCTCAATATGCTCTCGACCATCACCATGATCCGGCTGGGCAAGACCTACGGGAATCTGATGGTCGATGTCCGCGCCTCCAACGAGAAACTGCGGGCCCGCTCGCGCCGCATCGTCGCGCTCGCCACCGGCGCTTCCGACCAGGAGATCGAGACGGCGCTCCGCAGCACGGACGGCGAGGTGAAGAACGCCATCCTCACCCTCCTCGGCGGAGTCGACGCCCCCACCGCCGCCCGTCTCCTCGACGCCGCCGACGGCCACCTCCGCGCCGCCCTCCAGGCCGCCGAGGACCACTGAGACCCACTCCTGCCCGCCACGCCCCGTACGGCCCGACCCCCTGGCCACGTTTGACCGCACAGCAAGGCACCGCACATGCCCGAAGACAAGAACCACGCCATCGCTGCCGCGCTCCTCCCGCTCGTCGGCGGCGCCGGAAACCTCACCTCCATCGCCCACTGCATGACCCGGCTCCGCCTCGGCATCCAGGACCGCTCCCTGGTCCAGGACGAGGCCCTCAAGGCCCTGCCGGCGGTCATGGGCGTGGTCGAGGACGACACGTACCAAATCGTGCTGGGCCCCGGAACGGTCGCCCGGGTCACCCCGGAATTCGAGCGCCTGGTGACACAGTCCCCCGACACCCCACCGGCCCCGGAACCGAAGGCCGCCGCACCCGCACCGGCTACGGCCCCTGCCGGGTCGCCCCCAGCCCCGACACCACCCACGACCGCCGCTGCCCCCGCCTCCGACGCCACCACCACCGCCGATGAACTGGCCGCCCAAGGCGCCGCCCTGAAGGCCCGGCAGAAATCGCGGAACGCCACCCCTGTGAAGCTGTTCCTCCGCCGGATCGCCAATATCTTCGTCCCGCTGATCCCGGCCCTGATCGGCTGCGGCATCATCGCCGGCATCAACGGCCTGCTGACCAACCTCGGTCAGCTGCCGTCCGTCGTCCCCGCCCTCGCCGCCATGGCCTCCGGCTTCATGTCCCTCATCGCCGTCTTCGTCGGCTACAACACCGCCAAGGAATTCGGCGGCACCCCGATTCTCGGCGGCGCGGTCGCCGCCGTCATCGTCTTCCCGGGCGTCACCCACATCACCGCCTTCGGCCAACACCTCTCCCCCGGCCAGGGCGGGGTGCTCGGCGCACTAGCCGCGGCGCTGCTCGCCGTCCAGGTGGAGAAGCGGTGCCGCAAGGCCGTCCCCGAGGCGCTGGACGTCCTGGTCACCCCCACCGTTACGGTCCTGGTCACGGGCCTGGTCACGCTCTTCGGCCTGATGTACGTCGCGGGCGAGGTCGCCACCGCGATCGGCACGGGCGCCAACTGGCTGCTGGCCCACGGCGGCGCATTCGCCGGCCTCGTCCTGGGCGGCCTCTTCCTCCCCCTCGTCATGCTGGGCCTCCACCAAGCCCTCATCCCCCTGCACACCACCCTCATCGAGCAGCAGGGCTACACGGTCCTGCTGCCGATCCTCGCCATGGCCGGCGCGGGCCAGGTCGGCGCCGCGATCGCCGTCTACCTCCGCCTGCCCCGCAACCGTTCGATCCGCCGGACCATCAAGTCCGCCCTCCCCGCAGGGTTCCTGGGCGTCGGCGAACCCCTGATCTACGGCGTCTCGCTCCCCCTGGGCCGCCCCTTCATCACCGCCTGCCTGGGCGGCGCCGCCGGTGGCGCCTTCGTCGGCCTCTTCAACCAACTCGGCGACGCCGTCGGCTCCACCGCCATCGGCCCTTCCGGCTGGGCCCTGTTCCCCCTGGTCAGGGGCAACCAGCCGCTCGCCACCACCCTCGTCGTCTACGCCCTGGGCCTGGCCGTCGGCTACCTCGTCGGCTTCCTCGCCACCTACTTCTTCGGCTTCGGCAAGCAGCTGCGGACGGAGCTGAACGCGGACCCTGACGACACCCCCACCGCCACAGACCCCGCAGCCGCAGAGCCGGCCCCCTCAACCACCGCAACCACGGGAAGCCCCACTCCGCTCGGAGCACGGGCCGGCCTGAGACCCGGAGCACCCTGAATTCGACGGAATCACCCGAGCCTCGACAAAAGTCCGGCATTCGGGCGGGCGTACCGGAACAGCCACAGAGAACCCACAAGATTGCGCTCTACGGTCGCGCCGCGGCTACCTTGCAGGGCGTGCCGTCGGTGAGTGGGTCAGTGAACCGGGACGGCGTCGACAGTGAACTGCACACGATGCGGTAGCTCTGTGGTCCAAGGGCCGGACGGCCGATGGTGCTGCAACAACTGCGGGGCGAGCGGATGAGCCGCCCGCTGAGACGAAGACGGAGCCTGGAATGTGCGCGGCCAAGCGCCCGGACCGAGTCCTGGTCGTCGATGACGACGCGATGATCCTGCGTTCCCTCGGGCGCGGCCTCCGGCTGAACGGGTTCACCGTGGCGCTCGCCGAGGACGGTCCGGCGGCCCTGACAGAACTGACGGAGCGTCCTCCGGACGTGGTGGTCCTGGACGTCTCCCTGCCGGGCCTCAGCGGCACCGACATCTGCCGCACCCTGCGCGCCAACGGGGATGAGGTGCCGGTACTGATGCTGTCCGCGCTGGACGAACTGGAAGACCGGGTAGCGGGGTTGCAGGCCGGGGCCGACGACTACCTGGTCAAGCCGTTCGCGCTCAAGGAACTGGTGCTTCGGCTGGAGGCCCTGTTGCGCCGCCGTCCGCCCGGGGGCAGGGACGAGGTGCGGATCGGTGAGCTCGTCCTCGACACGGCGGCCCGCGAGGTGACGTACCAGGGGGCGCCGGTCCGGCTCACCCGGCGGGAGTTCGAGCTGCTGGAGGTGCTCGCCCGCAACGCGGGGGTGGTGCTCACCCGTGACCAGTTGCTGGACCGGGTGTGGGGATACGACTTCGCCGTCCGCACCGATGCCGTCGACACCTTTGTGAGCTACCTCCGGCGCAAGCTGGAGTCCGACGGGCGACCGCGCCTGGTCCATACGGTCCGCGGCGTCGGCTTCGTCCTGCGGGCGGACGAGCGGACGACCGGGCGGGCGGAAAGCCGGGCGGACGGATGGACGGACACCCGGAAGGGGTCCGCACGATGAGGCTCTCGACCCGGATCGCCCTCGCGATGGGCATCGCCATGCCCCTGCTCGTCCTGGGCTCGGGGCTGCTGCTCCTGCGCCTGGTCACCCATGACGTGCACGCCGAGCAGGACGCCCATCTGCGGGAGCGGGCCGCGGTGCTGCTGCCGCTGGCCAGGGGGCTGCTGCGGACCGAGGGCAATGGACAGCCGCGGAAGGCGGCGAACCAGGAGCGGCGGCTGCTCGACGCAGGCCTCGACGTCGGGGTGCGGCTCCTCACGGCCGCGGACAAGCCGGGGATGCCCGGTAACGGCGGCGGGGACGCGGCCACCGGCGGCCGGCACACCACCACCGGCGGGCAGGGCACCGCCACGGGCGGGCAGAGCGGGACCTCGCGCGGGCAGAACGCGAGCCAGGGCCAGGCAACCACGGCCGGGCAGGCTGCCACGCCCGTACGACCGGCGTACCGGATGGTGGCCCAGGCCGGCCCCCAGCCCGCCGGCACCGTGGCCCTGCCGGACGCCGCCTCCGCCCCGGTGACCGTCCGGTCCCACGGGAAAGCCTGGCGCGCGCTGTCGGTGGAGGTGCGCGGTTCGAGCGCCCGGAACCCGCACGGCACGCTGTGGGTGTTCTCCCGCGGGTCGGCCGGGAGCGGCAAGATCGACACCGTTCAGCGGCGCATCGTCCTGGTGGCGCTGATCACCGCACCACTGACCGGGCTGCTCTCCCTGGCCATCGCCGGACGCGCCACCCGGCCGCTGCGCCGGCTTCAACGCCGGGCCGGCGGGCTGGACCCCCGCACCAGCACGGCCCGTCTGGACCACACCCGGTCGCGGATCACCGAGGTGGACGACCTGGCCCGCACCCTCCAGACCGTACTGACCCGGTACGACGAGCAGGCAGCGCGGACCCAGGAAGCGCTGGCCACCGCGCGGGCCTTCTCCGCGACCGCCTCGCACGAACTGCGCACCCCGTTGATGGGTATGCAGACCAATCTGGACATCCTCGCCGACCACCCGGACCTCGACCCCGCCGACCGTGCCGAGGTCCTGGACGACCTGCACGCCGGACAGCAGCGGCTGATGGGCACGCTGACCGCGCTCCGGGCGCTCGCCCAGGGCGACTTGGTGGAGGCCGGCGCCTTCGGTCCGGTGGACCTCTCCGAGCTGGTCGCCGTGGCGGTGGACGAGGTGCGACGGCAGCACCCCGGCGTCGGGCTGACCGTGCGCATCGCCCCCGGGCTACGGCTGAGCGCCTGGGAGCCGGGGCTGCGGATGGCGGTGGAGAACCTGCTCCGCAATGCGGTGGTCCACGGGAGCCGGCCGGGCGTACCGGCACGGGTCGAGGCGGTGCTGCGGCCCGGCGGCTCACCGGCGGAACCGGTCGCCGTGCTCACGGTGGACGACGAGGGTCCGGGCATCGCGCCGGAAGCGCGTCAGCAGGTCTTCCAGCGGTTCCACCGGCGCACGGACAGCCCGGGCTCGGGGCTGGGGCTGACCCTGGTGGCCCAGCAGATCGCCCTGCACCGCGGCACCGTGGAGATCATGGACCGGCCCACGGGGACCGGCGCCCGGTTCGAGGTGCGGCTGCCCCGTCCCGTTGACGTGGAGGCCGACACCCGCACCCTGCAACTGCCGCTGCGCCGCGTCTGGCTGAGCGAGATTCCGGCCGAGGGGTTCGCCCCGGAGTTCGTTTCGGGGCCCAGCCCAGAGTCGGCTCCGCCCGCCCCCTAGGAACCTGCCGCTCCCCCCTCCCGCCGCCGGGCCTCCCTGGCCACCCGCGTCGTCACCCGACTCGCCCCCGCGGAGCACGTCACCGAGCGGAAGTGGCCGTCGACCTCGGCGACCCAGTACGCATCGGCGAGCGTGACCGCCTGCACGCACCGGCTGCTCCGCCACCCGCGGAAGGACACCCCGACGACATCGGCGCCGGGCGGCAACTGCCCCCACGCCAGCGACCAGGGCGCCGCCGTCCCGCCGCCGCGCCGGGCGCCCCTGAGCGGTGAGGCGCAGAGCGTGCTCACCACGGACACATCGATCAGTCCGGCCCCGCTGTGCACCTCCAGCGCCGGGCGGCCCTCGGAGCCGCGCGCGAGGTGCAGCAGCCAGCCGCTCAGGGGCAGCCGCAGGGCACGCGGCCCCAGAACGGCGAGGGTGGAGGAGCTCGTACGGGAGGGCTCGTCCGGCAGAAGGAAATCAACGCGGTCCACGGTGTCTCCCGGGGTTCGACGGCTCGGTGCGTGCGCTGCCGCTGACGCGGAGGCTGACGCGCAACTGACCCGGAGCGTAAGGACGTTCCTTGTGGATTCCTTGTGTCGGCGCACGTCTGCCGGCTCTCCTACCTCGGCTCCTCCACGGGACGACGCACACCGCACCGAGTCACAAGATCCCCACAAGGAACGTCCCTACGTTCTGTGCCACCGGCCGGTCCGCCTCCACGGGAGACCGGGTACGGCCGCGTCCATCCCTTTCCGGAAACCCTTCGTTTCCGGGAAGCCATTCGTTCCTGGAAGGGAGCACCACCATGCAGCGTCCCAAGACCGCAGTGGCAGGAGTTCTGGCCGGACTCGCGCTCACCGGTTCCCTGCTGGCCACGGCAGGACCGGCGAACGCGGCGGGCTCCGACAGCCCGGCCGCCGCCCCCGCGGCAACGGCCCCGAAGACCGCCCACAAGGGCCACGGCAAGAGCCTCTGTGAGCGGGTGCCCCACATCGAGAAGCGCCTCAACAAGGCGCTCGACCGGCTCAACGGCGATGCGGGCACCCGCGGTTCGATCGCACGGATGGCGGCGCGGGTGAAGAAGGCCCACTCCAAGGGCCACGAGGAGGTCGCCACGTTCCTCCAGGACCGGCTCACCCACCGCAAGGAGCTGAAGCCGGACCTCACCCGGAAGCTCCGTGACCTCAAGGCCGTCGCGACCTGGTGCGAGAAGAAGGACGACGCCAAGGACGGCAGCGGCTCATGAGGCGACGTTCCCGGCGGATCGCGCTGCTGCTGACGGCGGCGGTCGCGGTACCGGTCCTGGCGGCCACCGGCTGTTCGGGAGACTCCGGCCAGGCGTCCCCGGGGGGCTCCGGAGGCAGCGGTGCGTCGTCCTCGGCGCCACAGGGGTCCTCCGGTTCGCCCGGCCCCTCCGGTTCGTCCGCTGAGGAAGCGGAGATGGAGAAGAAGATCCAGGACGCCGAGAAGGCGGCGGACGACGCCGACGCCGACGCGGCCGAGGACCCTCAGTGAGGAGCCGGTGATGGAGGCGGGGGCATCCGTGGGCTCTCCCCCGGGCCCGCACACCGCGGGAGCACGCCGGCTGGGCGGCCGGTACGAGCTGGGCGACCGGCTCGGCCGGGGCGGCACCGCCGAGGTCCATGCCGCGCACGACCTGCGGCTCGGCCGCGGCGTCGCGGTCAAGACCCTGCGGTCCGACCTGGTCGGGGACCCGAAGTCGCTGGCGCGCTTCAGGAACGAGGCGCGCTCGGCGGCGTCGCTCAACCACCCGTCGATCGTCGCGGTCTACGACACCGACGAGGACATGGTGGACGGCACGTTCGTTCCGTACATCGTGATGGAACGGGTCGACGGGGCGACCTTCGCGGACCTGCTGCACGACCGGCACCGGCTCCCGCCCGCCAGGGCGCTGGAGTTGACCGCCGGAGTGCTGAAGGCGCTGGCGCACGCGCATCACAGCGGCATCGTCCACAGCGACATCAAACCCGCCAATGTGATGCTCACCCACGACGGTGCCGTCAAGGTGACAGACTTCGGCATCGCGCGGCTCGTGGCGGTGCCGGGGGCGGACCTGCCCCCGGACACCACGGTCGTCGGCACTCCCCCGTACCTCTCCCCGGAGCAGGCCCGGGGAGAGACCGTGGGTGCCCCCGCCGACCTCTATTCCACCGGCTGTCTGTTGTACGAGTTGCTGACGGGGCGTCCGCCGTTCCTCGGTGAGGGCGTGCTGGACCTGGTACTCCAGCATGCGGAGGCCACTCCGGAACCCCCGTCAGCCCATGTGCCACAGCTGCCCCCCGAGTGCGATGCGCTCGTGCTCCGGGCACTGAACAAGGAGCCCACGGACCGCCCGCCGAACGCCGAGGCGATGCTCGGCACCGTCGAGCGGATCCTGGGCGGCCTCCCCTCCGGGCACTCGGACCCGGGCCCGGCGGCGGCGTTCGGTGGGCCGGCGGACGCGGGGGGGGGCCCCCCCCCCCCCCCCCCCCCCCCCCGCCCCCGCACATCCGGCCCGCTCACCCCGAGCCCGCCCGCGTCGAGCCTGCACACGGACCCGACGCTGGTGTTCCCCGACCCGGATCCCGCCGTCCGGGGCGACCGGGGGCGCCGCTCCCGGCCGGCCCGGCGCCGGGTCGGCCGGACGGCCGGGCTGCTGGTGGGCGCCCTGCTGGCCGTAGTGGCCGGCGCGTACGCCCTCACGGTCCCGGGCAGCGGGGAGCCGGACGCCACCACAGCGAGCGCCGGGGCGTCCGGCACCGCGAGCCCGGCCTCCCCGGCACCGGACGAGTCGCCGGAGCAGGAGCCCGGCCGGCAATCGGCGGACGAGCAGGCGGACGGCCGGCAGCCGAAGGGCGAGCAGGCCGGCCGGGGCAAGGCCCGGGTTCCCGCCCTCGTCGGCAGCACGCTGCCGCGGGCGCGGGCCGCCGCCGAGCGAGCGGGGCTCCGGGTGATGCCGGTCAAGCGCCTGCCGGGCCGGCACTGCCCGGAGGGGCCCGCCGAGCCGCGCACCGTGTGCGCGCAGACGCCGGGGCCGGGCACCGGCGTCGCCCGCGGGTCCACGATCCGGGTCAGAGTGCCGGAGGGCCGCCCCCGCGCCCACCACCGCCCGGCACGCCCATGACCTGACCGCACCTCAGATCCACGGAACAGCAGATCCGCCGCCACCGCATACCCCCCGCACCAACGCCGCCGGGGCGGCACCCCCCTTAAAGGAGGGTGCCGCCCCGGCGTTCGTGTGGACGTGTTGATCCGGGAGGATCAGCGTTCCGATCCGCAGCGGATCAGAAGTCCATGTCACCGCCCGGCATGCCGCCCGGAGCGCCCGCCGCGGCGGCCTTCTCCGGCTTGTCGGCGATGACGGCCTCGGTGGTGAGGAAGAGCGCCGCGATGGAGGCGGCGTTCTGCAGCGCGGAGCGCGTGACCTTGGCCGGGTCGATGATGCCCTCGGCGATCATGTCGACGTACTCACCGGTCGCGGCGTTCAGACCGTGGCCGACGGCCAGGTTGCGCACCTTCTCCACCACGACGCCGCCCTCAAGGCCGCCGTTGACGGAGATCTGCTTGAGCGGGGCCTCCAGGGCGAGCTTCACGGCGTTGGCGCCGGTCGCCTCGTCACCGTCGAGCTCCAGCTTCTCGAAGACCTGGGAGGCCTGGAGCAGGGCGACGCCACCGCCGGCGACGATGCCCTCCTCGACGGCCGCCTTCGCGTTGCGAACGGCGTCCTCGATGCGGTGCTTGCGCTCCTTGAGCTCGACCTCGGTGGCGGCACCGGCCTTGATGACGGCCACGCCGCCGGCCAGCTTCGCCAGACGCTCCTGGAGCTTCTCGCGGTCGTAGTCCGAGTCGCTGTTCTCGATCTCGGCGCGGATCTGGTTGACGCGGCCCTGGACCTGCTCGCTGTCACCGGCACCGTCGACGATGGTGGTCTCGTCCTTGGTGATGACGACCTTGCGGGCGCGGCCGAGCAGTTCGAGACCGGCGTTCTCCAGCTTGAGGCCGACCTCCTCGGAGATGACGGTGCCACCGGTGAGGATGGCGATGTCGCCGAGCATGGCCTTGCGGCGGTCACCGAAGCCCGGGGCCTTGACGGCGACGGACTTGAAGGTGCCACGGATCTTGTTGACGACCAGGGTCGACAGGGCCTCGCCCTCGACGTCCTCGGCGATGATCAGCAGCGGCTTGCCGGACTGCATGACCTTCTCCAGGAGCGGCAGCAGGTCCTTCACGCTGCCGATCTTGGAGTTGACGATGAGGATGTACGGGTCGTCGAGCGACGCCTCCATACGCTCCATGTCGGTGGCGAAGTACGCCGAGATGTAGCCCTTGTCGAAGCGCATACCCTCGGTGAGCTCCAGCTCCAGACCGAAGGTCTGGGACTCCTCGACGGTGATGACGCCTTCCTTGCCGACCTTGTCCATGGCCTCGGCGATCAGCTCGCCGATCTGGGTGTCAGCGGCGGAGATGGAGGCGGTCGAAGCGATCTGCTCCTTGGTCTCCACGTCCTTGGCCTGCTCCAGCAGGGCGGCGGAGACGGCCTCGACGGCGCGCTCGATACCGCGCTTGAGGGCCATCGGGTTGGCGCCGGCGGCGACGTTGCGCAGGCCCTCGCGGACCAGGGCCTGGGCCAGGACGGTCGCGGTCGTCGTGCCGTCACCGGCGACGTCGTCCGTCTTCTTCGCGACCTCCTTGACCAGCTCGGCGCCGATCTTCTCGTACGGGTCCTCGAGCTCGATCTCCTTGGCGATGGACACACCATCGTTGGTGATCGTGGGGGCGCCCCACTTCTTCTCGAGGACGACGTTGCGGCCCTTGGGGCCGAGGGTGACCTTGACGGCGTCGGCGAGCTGGTTCATCCCGCGCTCGAGACCGCGCCGTGCCTCCTCGTCGAACGCGATGATCTTGGCCATGTGAAGTGGTCCTCCCGGACTGGGGTGGATTGCTCCGGACCGCGCTGGCGCCCGCGACGGACGACCTGCAAGCCTGTGTGGTTCCTTGCCCCACGCAACCTGCGGGCCTCACCGACCCGGTCCTTCTTTGTCACTCTCACTGGGAGAGTGCTAACGCCAATGATTAGCACTCGCACCCGTCGAGTGCAAGGCGACTTCGTGGAAGACTCCCGCGGGGTTGGCGGCCGCGGGACACCCGAGCCGCACGCCCCGACCCGGGGAGCCCCGCCCGCCCGGTGGACAGCCGAAGGCCCGTACCCCCCTCAGGGGTACGGGCCTTCCTCACGCAGCAGTCGGTCGGCGCCTCAGCCGGCCACCCGGACCATGTCCGCCTGCGGCCCCTTCTGGCCCTGCGAGATCTCGAACTCGACCCGCTGACCCTCCTCAAGGGTGCGGTAGCCGTCCATCTGGATCGCGCTGTAGTGGACGAAAACATCCGCACCACCGTCGACCGCGATGAAGCCGTACCCCTTCTCCGCGTTGAACCACTTGACGGTGCCCTGAGCCATGCCTAACTCCCCTATTACTGGCCCTTGCGCAGGACCGCACTCCGCGGACCCGGGTCAGACCTCACCCCGCGAAAGGCCCGTGGGGTGTGCGCCGGAACGCGTCGACCGCCGCTGAATGTATCTGCACAGATGCCCAGAGCAACAGGTCAATCGGACGAGAATTCCGGCGCCGGAGAATCGGCAATATGCGGCGAAATCCCAGTTCTCCAGGGCAAGTCGGGCCGGGCATAGGGCACCTAGGCGACAAATACCGCCCACACTTTGGCCACAACTGATCGCGAACACATATGCGTTCGGCACGCGCACGGTGATATCCGGAGGGGGATCACCCCAATGGTATCTCCTTTCACAACATGGAATTGCCCCGTCCGCTTTCCGGCGGACGGGCCAATTCCAGTCATGAAGGAGAAGAGTTGGCGCAAATCAGCAGCCGCCGGCCACCGCCGGGATGATCGAGATGCCCGCGCCGTCCGGGGTGGGCGTCTCCAGGCCCTGCTCGAAGCGCACATCGTCGTCGTTGACGTACACGTTCACGAAGCGGCGCAGCTTGCCGGCGTCGTCCAGCACACGGGCCGCGATGCCCTGGTGGTTCTGCTCCAGGTCGGCGATCACCTCGGAGAGGGTCGCGCCCTCGGCGGGGACCTCGGCCTGGCCACCGGTGTACGTGCGGAGGATGGTGGGGATGCGGACCTTGACGCTCATGGTTCTGCCTTCCAGGGGTACGGAGTACGAGTTCGGGGGCCGGTCGCGGCCTCGTCCGCCAGCTGCCGGACGGGCCGGCGACCTCAGCGGGCCAGGCCGGCCGCGCGGAACGCGTCCAGGTTCGGACGGATGGTGGCCGTGGGCCCGGAGGTGGGGGCGACCGCGTCGAGTGTCTTGAGGCCGTCACCCGTGTTCAGGACGACGGTGGTCAGGGACGGGTCGAGCACGCCGTTCTCGATCAGCTTCTTGGTCACGCCGACGGTCACACCGCCCGCGGTCTCCGCGAAGATGCCTTCCGTCCTGGCCAGCAGCTTGATCGCGTCGACGACCTGCTCGTCGTTGACATCCTCCACGGCCCCGCCCGTACGGCGCGCGATGTCCAGCACATACGGGCCGTCGGCCGGGTTGCCGATCGCCAGCGACTTGGCGATGGTGTTCGGCTTCTGGGGCCGGACCACGTCGTGTCCGGCCTTGAAGGCCGCCGACACCGGCGAGCAGCCCTCCGCCTGGGCACCGAAGATCTTGTACGGCTTGTCCTCGACCAGACCGAGGGCGATCAGCTCCTTGAGGCCCTTGTCGATCTTGGTGAGCTGCGAGCCGGACGCGATCGGGATGACGATCTGGTCCGGGAGCCGCCAGCCGAGCTGCTCGCAGATCTCGTACGCGAGCGTCTTGGAGCCCTCGCCGTAGTACGGCCGCAGATTGACGTTGACGAAGCCCCAGCCCTCGCCCAGCGGGTCGCCGATGAGCTCGGAGCAGAAGCGGTTGACGTCGTCGTAGTTGCCCTCGATCCCGACCAGGTCACCGCCGTAGACCGCGGCCATGACGACCTTGCCGGCCTCCAGGTCGTGCGGGATGAACACGCAGGACTGGAATCCGGCGCGGCGCGCCGCGGCGCCGACCGCACCGGCGAGGTTGCCGGTGGAGGAGCAGGAGAGGGTGGTGAAGCCGAAGGCGCGCGCGGCCTCGACGGCGATCGCCACGACGCGGTCCTTGAAGGAGTGCGTCGGGTTGCCCGAGTCGTCCTTGACGTACAGCCCGCCGGTGACGCCCAGCTCGGCGGCGAGCCGGTCGGCCTGGACGAGCTTGGTGAAACCGGGGTTCAGGTTGGGCTTGTCGGCCACGTCGGTGGGGACGGGCAGCAGCGGGGCGTAGCGCCAGATGTTGTCCGGGCCGGCCTCGATCTGCTTCCGCAGGCCCTCGGGGTCGCCGCTCGGCAGGTCGTATGCGACTTCGAGCGGCCCGAAACATTCCTGGCACGCGAAGATCGGGCCGAGCGGGAAGCGCTGTCCGCACTCGCGGCAGGACAGCGCTGCGGCGGGGCCCAGAGCGACGGTGGGGGTGTTTTCGGTGACTTGCACAGCCATGGAGGCGAGGCCCTTTCTCCTCATCTTCCTCGCGGCGAATCTCGCCACGAGACGGATTTGGCACCTTCCCTAGCCGGGAGCCTCACGCGCGCGGGACGTCAGCGTCCTGGCGGCAAGACCGGCTGGAGGGTTGCCGGGGCTTCAACGGGCCGTATCCCTCTGCCCCTCTGGATGAGCGGTATGGCGCTGGGCCGAACCCAGGCGTTTGTGGCGCGGGGACCCCGACATGCGACGGTCATCCGCGTTGTTCAAGACTGTAACCGAAGGCACTGACAGTTGAGATAGTCGTCCGAACCGCGAGATGGATCACACAGGCCGCTGATCGGGCGGCGACCGAGGAGTCGTAACCGTGCTGGAAGAGGTCGAGACCTGGCTGACCAGCCACTCCTGGTCCGCCGCTGACCGTCCGCTGGGGCAGCTGCTGGAGGCGAAGCGCCAGACGGGCCGTACGGTCAGTGTCGTTCTGCCCGCGCTCGACGAGGAGGCCACGGTCGGGGCGATCGTGGCGGTGATCCGTGCCGAGCTGATGACCGAGACCGTGCCGCTGGTCGACGAGCTGGTGGTGCTGGACTCCGGCTCCACCGACCGCACCGCCGAGGTCGCGGCGGCGGCCGGTGCGCGGGTCGTGTCCCGCGACAGCGTCCTCCCCCGCCTGCCCGCGCTGCCCGGCAAGGGCGAGGTGCTCTGGCGCTCCCTCCTGGCCACCACCGGCGACATCATCTGCTTCATCGACGCCGACCTGCGCGAATTCTCCGCCGCCTTCGTCTCCGGGATCGTCGGCCCGCTGCTGACCGACCCGGACATCCAGTTCGTCAAGGCGATGTACGACCGCCCCCTGGAGACCGGCCCCGGCGGCACCGACGCCGGCCAGGGCGGCCGGGTCACCGAGCTGGTCGCCCGCCCGCTCCTCAACCTCCACTGGCCGCAGCTGGCCGGCTTCGTCCAGCCCCTGGGCGGCGAGTACGCGGCCCGCCGCTCCCTCCTGGAACGGCTGCCCTTCCCGGTCGGCTACGGCGTGGAGCTCGGCCTGCTCGTCGACTCCCTGCACACCGTCGGCCTCGACGCCCTCGCCCAGGTCGACGTCGGCGTACGCAAACACCGCCACCAGGACGGCCAGGCCCTCGGCCGGATGGCCGCCGCGATCTACCGCACCGCCCAACTACGCCTGACCCGCGGCCACTTGGTCCGCCCCCGCCTCACCCAGTTCGACCGCGGCGACGAGGGCTTCGTCCCCCGCACCACGGACGTGGACACCGAGGAACGCCCCCCGATGGCCGAAATCCCGGAGTACGCGGAACGACGGGCGGCGTGAGCGCACCGAGCGCCGGCCGCACCACCCGCCCCGCCCCTTGACCGCTTCCGTACGTTTGCGCGGATCTGTGGCGGGTTACTTTCGCGACATGGTCTCCGAGCGCAGTGCGGTGCAAGCAGGTGCTGAGGTTCTTGTCGCGTCCAATCGCGGGCCGGTGTCCTATGGCCTGGCGGAGGACGGGGCGCTGATCGCCAAGCGGGGTGGTGGCGGGCTGGTGTCGGGGCTTTCCGCTATCGGGCCCGAGACCGATGCCGTGTGGGTGTGTGCCGCGCTCGGTGACGGGGACCGGGAGGCCGTGCGGCGGACGGGTGGTGTGCTGGAGCCGGGTGATACCGGTGGACAGCGTGTCCGGATGCTGGACATTCCGGCCGAGGTGTATGCCGCCGCCTACAACGGCGTCGCGAACTCCGTGCTGTGGTTCATCCACCACATGCTCTACCAGACACCGCTGGAGCCGGTCTTCGGCGCGGAGTTCCGGGCGCAGTGGGCGGCGTACGAGACGTACAACGCGGCCTTCGCCGATGCGCTGGCCGAGGGGGCGGCGCCCGGCGCGGCCGTCCTCGTGCAGGACTACCACCTGGCGCTGGTGCCCGGCATGCTCCGCGAGCGCCGCCCCGACCTGCGCATCGCGCACTTCTCGCACACCCCGTGGGCCCCCGCCGAGTACTTCGCGATGCTGCCCGACGACATCCAGCGGGAGCTGGCGCTGGGCATTCTCGGTGCCGACCGGGCGAACTTCCTCACCCGGAGGTGGGCCGAGAACTTCGTGGCCTGCGCCGAGACCGGGCTCGGCGGGCAGTGCGAGCGCGTACGGCCGGAGGACGGGGCGCCCGGCATCGTCGCGCTCGTCCCGGAGCGCAAGGCGCGTACGACCCTGATCGGGGTGCACGGCCTCGGCGCCGACGCCGATTTCCTGCGCGAGCGCGCGCACCGCCCGGACGTCGAGGAGCGGATGGCGGCGCTGCGCACCGAGATCGGCGGGCCGGGACGCCGGACCATCGTCCGCGTGGACCGCACCGAGCTCTCCAAGAACATCGTGCGGGGCCTGCTCGCCTACCGGCAGCTTCTCGCCGACCGCCCCGAGTGGCGCGAGCGGGTGGTGCACCTCGCCTTCGCCTACCCCTCGCGCCAGGACCTCGCCGTCTACCGCGACTACACCGCGGAGGTCCAGCGGGTGGCCGAGGCCATCAACGCCGAATACGGGACGGCGGGTTGGCAGCCGGTCCTGCTGCACGTCAAGGACGACTTCGCCCGCTCGCTGGCCGCCTACCGGCTCGCCGACGTGGCACTCGTCAACCCGATCAGGGACGGTATGAACCTGGTCGCCAAGGAGATCCCGGTGGTGTCGGACGCCGGCTGCGCGCTGGTGCTGTCGCGGGAGGCGGGCGCGCACGAGGAGCTGGGTGAGCATGCCCTGACGGTCAATCCGTACGACGTCGTCGGCACCGCCGAGGCGCTGCACGAGGCGCTGTCGATGGACGACGGCGAGCGCGCGGCACGCACCGAGCGGCTGGCCGCGGCGGCCACCGCGCTGCCGCCCGCGCGGTGGTTCCTGGACCAGCTGCGGGAGCTGCGGGGGGAGGCTCCGGAGGGGGCGCGGCCCGCCTGAGCCGCCTCCCCGGCTACGCCCCGTGCGCCCCGTTCTCGTCCAGCCGGGCCGCGAGGGCGCCGAGCAGGCCGACGACGCCGCCCGGGCCGTCGACCACCAGGTCGGCGCGGTCGGCCAGTTCGGCGACCTCGGCGCTGCCGCTGCATACCAGGAGGCCGGTCAGGCCGTCGGAGCGGAGTTTTTCGACGGCGGCGAAGGCGGCCAGGTCGCCGAGGTCGTCGCCAGCGTAGAGGACGGTGGCGGCGCCGGTCTCGCGGACCCATTCGGCGAGGGCGACGCCCTTGTCCATGCCGGGCGGGCGGAGTTCCAGGACGAGGCGGCCCGGTTCGACGATCAGGCCGTGGCGTTCGGCGAGCGCGGTGAGCGGGCCGCGCAGCTGGTCGAAGGCGCCCTGGGGATCGGTGGCGCGGCGGGTGTGGACGGCGATGGCGCGGCCGCCCTTGCGCTCGATGGCGGTCTCGATCCAGGTGCCGTGCCAGACCCCGGAGGCGTCCAGTACGCCGGGGAGTTCGGCCTGTATGGCGGCGACACCGGGGTGCGGGGCGGGCGCGTGGACGGTGCCGGTGGCGGCCTCCCAGCGTTCGGCGCCGTAGTGGCCGAGGACGGTGAGGTGGTCCAGGCCGGGTACGTCCGCGAAGCCGCCGAGGCGGACCGCGACGGTGGCCGGGCGGCCGGTGATCACCGCGGCGGCGCGCAGCCGGGGCACCAGGCGGCCGAGGGCGGCGACGGCGCCCTCATGGGCGCGGGCCTTCTCCGGGTCGGGGACGATCTCGGCGAGGGTGCCGTCGAAGTCGAGGGCGACGACGGTGCGTTCCGGGTGTGCCAGCAGTGCGGCGAGGCCGTCGCGGCCGGCGGGGGTGTGCGGGGTCGGCACGGATCCGGGTGTCGGCCGATCCGGCGACGCGGAGTTCGGGGGGCTGCCCATGGCGCCGACCCTACCGGCGCGGTGCGGGCGCCGGGGGGAGCTCCGGTGACAACCCCGGGTGTACGGGCGCACGGGGACGGCGGCCGGGGCACTCCGGGTCTTCCGTGCGGACCGGACCGGTCAGCGGCGGGCGCGGCGGGCGTCCCGTATGCGGCGCAGGCGGTTGACGGTCACCGGGTCATGGGCGAGCGCGCGGGGGTCGTCCAGCAGGGCGTTGAGGAGTTGGTAGTAGCGGGTCGGGGAGATGCCGAGCTGTTCGCGGATGGCGCGCTCCTTGGGGCCGGGGCCCGGCCAGGAGCGGCGCTCGACGGCGAGCACCGCCTCGTCCCGGGCGGAGAGCTCGGCGGCGCGCTCGACGGCCCCGGGCTCGCCGCCCGGACCGCCCGCACCCGCCGTCCCGTCCGTCATCACGCTTCCACGATAAGCGCACGGTCGGACATCGCCCGGCCCGTCACCCGGCGGGCGCCCGGCTCCGGGACACGCGCCCGGCCCCCGGGCCGCCCCGCGCCGACGCGCCCGCCCGGGTGCCCGCCCGCACCGCGCCGGGGCGCCCGCCCGTGTCCCCGCCCGCACCGCGTCATTCGGCGGCGCTGTCCGCGGCGTCCGCGATGTTCTGGATGTCGGTGAGCACTCCGGACGGGTTGCCCCGCGGGCCGACCGCGGCGCCCATCTTGGCCTTGACGGTCTTGGAGATCAGCGGCCAGGAGGTCTTGTTCGCCGGGTAGAACTCGGCGCCGGCGAGCTGCTTGAGGAAGCCGTGGAACTTGGCGTACTTGTCGTCGGCCAGCATCGCCTGGGAGGCGGTGGTGGTGACCGGCAGCAGGCCGTACTCACCGGAGAACTTCTCGACGTTCTTCTTGCTGTAGACGAAGTCGAGGAACTTGCCGACCTGGGCGCGGTGGCCACCCTGCTTGAAGGCCATCATCCAGTCGGCGACGCCCATGGTGGCCTTGGCCTTGCCGTGGGCACCGGGCAGCTCGACGGTGCCGTAGTCGATGCCCTTGGCGGCGGCCTGCTTCATCAGGGCGGGGTGGCCGTTGAGCATGCCGACCTCGCCGTCGGCGAAGCCCGCGAAGGCGTCCTCGCGGTTGAGCTTGGCGGGGTCCACCCCGGTCAGGCCCTTGCCGACGAGGTCCTCCTTCAGCCACTTGAAGGCCTTGTTGTTCTCCGGTGAGTCGATCGTGTACTTGCCGATGCTGTCGGTGTAGCCGCCGCCACCGCTGAGCATCCACTGCATCGTCTCGGCCTGGGTCTCCTCCGGGCCGAGCGGCAGCGCGAACGGCATCTTGACGCCCCGTGCCTTCAGCAGCTGGGCGTCATGGGCGATGTCGTCCCAGCTCGCCGGCGGGCTGGTGATGCCGGCCTGGCTGAACAGCTTCTTGTTGTAGAAGAGCCGCCGGGTGCTGGCGCCGAACGGCATGCCGTACTGGACCCGCTTGTATTCGCCGGCCTCCGCGAGGGAGGGGGTGAAGTCGGCCTGGGTGGGGATGGAGAGCAGCTGGTCGGCGCTGTAGAGCTGGCCCTTGGCCGCGTAGTCGGCGTAAGCGCCGATCTGGGCGAGGTCCGGGGCATGGCCGTCCTTGACCAGCCCCTCGACCTTCTTGTCGACGTCGGTCCAGCTGTAGACCTCGACATCGACCTTGATGCCGGGGTTCTTCTCCTCGAAGGCGCGGGCGAGCTCGTCCCAGTAGTGCTGGGAGCCGTTGGCACGGCTGTCGCCGTAGTCCGCCGCGATCAGTTTGAGGGTGACGTCGTCGCTACCGGAGCCGCTGTCGCAGCCGGTAAGAGTCAGTGTCATGGTGGTGGCGATTGCCGCCGCCAGGCTCAAGTACCGCCGCTGCACTGCTGTTCCCGCCCTTTGTTCTGAAAATCCGTGCGTGTTCGGGAATTAACCCGGCCGCCTCGGGGATCGCCCTCGAACGGCATGAACAGCAAGTCTCCCCCGCGCTCTTTACAAGGTCTACACCACCCCCCTCTCACTCCGGCACCGGCCTTCCGGTCGCCCGTCCGGCCCCCTCGCTACGGTGAGTGGACTAGACCTTTCCGGCCGGATCGCGCGAAACTGTTCCCGTGAGACACGTCATCGCCCTGGATGTGGGCGGCACCGGGATGAAAGCCGCCCTCGTGGGGGTGGACACCGCGCCTTCCGCCGGCACGCCCCCCGTGCTGCTGTACGAGGCGCGGCGCCCCACCGGCCGCGAGCGCGGCCCCGAGGCGGTGGTCGAGGCCATCCTCGGCTTCGCCGCGGAGCTCCGGGAGCTCGGCGCGGCCCGTTACGGCGCCCCCGCCGCGGCGGCCGGTGTCGCCGTCCCCGGCATCGTCGACGAGCGGTCCGGCACCGCCGTCTACGCCGCCAACCTCGGCTGGCGGGACGTACCGATGCGGGCGCTGCTGTCCGAGCGGCTGGGCGGGGTGCCGGTCACCCTCGGCCACGACGTCCGCACCGGCGGCCTGGCCGAGGGCCGGATCGGCGCGGGCCGGGACGCCGACCGGTTCCTGTTCGTCCCCCTGGGCACCGGGATCGCGGGCGCCATCGGCATCGGCGGCCGGATCGAGTCCGGTGCGCACGGCAGCGCGGGCGAGATCGGCCACATCGTCGTACGGCCCGGCGGGCGGGAGTGCGGCTGCGGGCAGCGCGGCTGCCTGGAGACGCTGGCCTCGGCCGCCGCGGTCGGCCGTGACTGGGCCGCGGCCTGCGGCGATCCGCAGGCCGATGCGGCCGACGCGGCCCGGGCCGTGGCGTCCGGCGACGCGCGGGCGCACACCGTGTGGCAACGCGCCGTGGACGCCCTCGCCGACGGTCTGGTCACCGGTCTCACCCTGCTCGACCCGCAGACGCTGATCATCGGCGGCGGGCTCGCCGAGGCGGGCGACACGCTCTTCACACCTCTGCGGGAAGCGGTCCGCCGGCGCGTTACGTTCCAGCGGCTCCCCTCGATCGTTCCGGCGGCCCTCGGGGACGCCGCCGGGTGCCTGGGTGCAGGACTGCTCGCCCGGGATCTTCTCTCCACGGAGGTAACCGCCTGATGGCACAGCAACAGTCCGCGCAGCGGCCCTCGGACCCTCCGCGCACCATCCTGGCCGGCGCCCGGATCGCCCGGCCGTCCGGCGTGGTCGAACGCGGCCGGATCGCCGTCGAGGGCGGCCGGATCGGCGATGTCCACAGCCGGGACCTCGATCTGGCCGAGGGGGCGGCCGGCCGCGTCGTGGACCTCTCGGGCCACCTCATCGTCCCCGGCTTCGTCGATATGCATGTCCATGGCGGAGGCGGTGGCTCGTTCTCGTCCGCCGACCCCGAGGAGTGCATGACGGTGGTCGAGACCCACCGCCGGCACGGCACCACCTCGATGCTCGCCTCCACCGTCACCGGTGAGCTGACCGACCTCGCCCGGCAGGCCGCGGTGCTCGCCGAGTTGGTGCAGCAGGGCGAGCTGGCCGGCATCCACTTCGAGGGCCCGTTCATCTCCCCGCACCGCTGCGGCGCCCACCAGCCGGAGCTGCTGCGCGACCCGGACCCGGCCGATGTCCGCAAGCTCCTGGACGCCGCGCACGGCACCGCGTCGATGATGACCGTCGCGCCCGAACTGCCCGGCGGTCTGGCGTCCGTACGGCTGCTCGCCGACGCCGGGGTGCTCGCCGCCATCGGCCACACCGACTCCTCCTACGACGCCACCCGCGAGGCCATCGACGCGGGCGCCACCGTCGCCACCCACCTCTTCAACGCGATGCCCGCACTGGGCCACCGCGCGCCCGGCCCGGTCGCCGCGCTCCTGGAGGACGAGCGGATCACCGTCGAGCTCATCAACGACGGCACCCATCTGCACCCCGCGGTCCTCCAACTGGCGGTCCGCGAGGCCGGGGACGGGCGGGTGGCGTTCATCACCGACGCGATGGGCGCGGCCGGAATGAACGACGGGAGGTACCCGCTCGGCCCGATGCAGGTCGAGGTCAGGGACGGTGTCGCACGCATCAGCGAAGGCCCCACGGCCGGTTCGATCGCCGGCTCCACCCTCACCCTGGACCGCGCCTTCCAACGCGCCGTCACCGTCGATGGCCTGACGGTCGACCAGGCCGTACAGGCACTTTCGGCCACTCCGGCCCGCCTCTTGGGCATCGACGACCGGACCGGCGCCCTGCAGACCGGCAAGGACGCCGACCTGGTGGTCCTGGACGCGGCATACGACGTGGTGGGGGTCATGCGCCGGGGCGAGTGGCTGGTGCGCCCGCCGGGCGCCTGAGGCGCCGGCCGCGCGCCGGGCAGGCACGCGGCCGCCCCTCCCCCCGGGCCGTGGTCCCCCACGGCGGCCGGACCGGGTCTGGGCCAACCACCACCGACGATGGCATGATCGCTCGCGCACTTGTCCGCATGCCACCGCCCTACGCGGTTGCCCGACGCCCGGCCGCCCGGCCATGACTGCCCGGAGGGGCGACCATGATCCTTACGGTCACGCTGAACGCCGCCCTGGACATCACCTACCGCGTCCCCCGGCTCCAGCCGCACACCACAAACCGGATCACCGAGGTGTCCGAACGCCCCGGCGGCAAGGGCCTGAACGTGGCCCGGGTGCTGGCCGCGCTCGGCCACCGTACGGTCGCCACCGGCTTCGCGGGCGGCGGCACCGGCGAGGCCCTGCGCGCGCTGCTCGCGGAGACCGAGGTCACCGACGCGCTGGTCCCGGTCGGCGGCGCCACCCGCCGCACCGTCGCCGTCGTCGACGCGGCCACCGGAGACACCACCCAGCTCAACGAGCCGGGCCCGGTCGTCTCCCCCGCCGAGTGGGACACCTTCCTCGGCACCTACCGCGAACTGCTCGGCGAGGCACGGGCGGTGGCCCTGTGCGGCAGCCTGCCGCCGGGCGTCCCGGTCGATGTCTACGCCCGGCTGACCCGGGCCGCGCGCAGCGCCGGCGTGCCGGTCCTCCTGGACACCAGCGGCGAACCGCTGCGCCGCGGGCTGGCCGCCCGCCCCGACCTCGCCAAGCCCAACGCCGATGAACTCGCCGCCCTCACCGGCAGCACCGAACCGCTGCGCGCCGCCCGCGACGCCCGCCGCCGCGGCGCCCACGCGGTGGCCGCCTCACTGGGCCCGGACGGCATGCTCGCGGTCACCGCCGACGGCACCTGGCAGGCCGCCCCGCCCCGCCGGATCGCCGGCAACCCGACCGGCGCCGGCGATTCAGCGGTGGCCGGCCTGCTGTCCGGCCTGGTCGAGGACCTGCCCTGGCCGGACCGCCTGACCCGCGCGGTGGCCCTGTCCGCGGCAACCGTACGGGCCCCGGCAGCGGGCGAGTTCGATACGGCGACGTATGAGGAGCTGCTGCCGCGCGTGACCGTGCGGGATCATCCGGCGGTGGGGTGAGAAGGGGAGGCGGGGGCGGTCCCTCAGCCCCTGGCCAGCCAGACCTTGTCGAGGTTCACATCGCACTGATTCCCGCTCTCGCAGGACAGCTTGATGGTGTTGGTGCCCTTGTTGAGCTGCACATACGACCAGGTCCTGGTCCAGCCCTTGTCCCAGGCGCCCTCCGGGGCGTGGGCGAAGTTCTCCATGTTGATCGGCCGGCCGTCCGCCGCGCCGTTCACGTTCAGGGTGAGGTTGGCGTCCTTGCCGGGCACGCCGTAACCGACCCAGAGCTTGTACTTGCCGGCGGCCTCGACATCGAGCGACCAAGTGGCCGCCGCACCCTGGGCGTTCATGCCCGCCACATAGGCGCCGCCGGGCGAGCGCGCACCCGGCACGTCCTTGGCCGTGGTCGCCCCGCCTTCGAGCCGGAGGCTGCCCGCGTCCTGCTTGGGCAGCTTGCCGGGGGCGGGCTTGGAGGTGGGCTTGTCGGTCGGGTCCACCTTGCCCCCGGCCGTCGGCTCCTGCTTGCCCGCGGCGTCGTCCTTGGAGCCGTTGGCGTTGGTGAGCATCGCGACGCCGATGCCTATGCAGACCACCGCGACCACGGCGACGGCACCGATCAGCAGGCCGTTGCGGCCACGGCGCGGCTCCTGGCCGCCGTTGACCGGGGCGGAGCGGGTGCGGTCGCCGCCGGGCAGGGTCTCGGGGGCGGCGTAGTGGGCGTTCTGCTGCCCGTACGTCACCTGCTGCGGGGCCTGCTGGCCGTACTGGCGCTGGCCGACCGCGCGGACCTGGTTGTAGGACGTCCGCGGAACCCCCGGCTGCCGCGCCGCCGCACCGTCGCCCGCCGATCCCTGGGCGCCGCCCTCGCCGCCTTCCGAGCGGTAGAGGTAGGCGAACGGGTCGTCGTTCTCCGGCGTGTCCGCGCCGTTGTTGCCGGCCGTCATTCCGTGTCACTCCCAAGCGATCTGTGCGCGTCTGTACGCGTCTCTACGCGTCCGCAGGCTTCATTGCGCGAACTGTCTTTCGGGCCCCCGCGGCGCCGCGCCGCATCGGCGCAGCCTACCCCGTCGCGGCCCGCGCACACCGAGCCCGGAGGGCCACAAGATCGCTACGGAACGGTGAACGGCTGGTGTGCGGCCCGATGCGGGGCCGGTGTGAGATACGCGGCATCGCGCCCGGCCGTCGCGGCGGGCCCGCGGGCCGCTCAGCCCGCCGCCCGCCGGTTCGCCTTCGAGCGGGAGCGCTTCTCGACGTACATCCGCTGGTCGGCCGATTCCAGCACCTCCTCGGCCGACATCCCGCAGCTCGCCCAGCCGATGCCGAAGCTGGCTCCCACCCGGACCGCCCGGCCCTCCACCCGGATCGGCGGGATGATCGCGTTCCGCAGCCGGACCGCCAGGTCCTGGGCGTCGGCCGTGCCGAGGCCGTCGGCGAGCACCACGAACTCGTCGCCGCCGAGCCGGGCGACCGTGTCACCGTCCCGGACGCCGCTGGTCAGCCGGCGGGCGACCTCTATCAGCACGGCGTCGCCGGTGTTGTGCCCGAAGCGGTCGTTGATCGACTTGAAGCCGTCGAGGTCGCAGAAGAGGACCGCGAGCCCCTTGGAGCCGTCGTCGGCCGGCCCGTCCGCGGGGGCGACGAGATGCACATGGTGGTCGAACGGGGGCGGCGGGCCGCCCTCGAAGCCGTCGAGGCCGTCGAAGGGCTCCTTGGCGTCCGGCCGGAAGCCGTGCGGCCCGCGGGGGTCGGTGCTGAGGGTGGCCGAGGAGGCGTAGGCGTCCGCCATCGAGCCGGGCGGGCGGGAGCACAGCCGGGCGCCGAGCCGGGCCCGCAGCTCGGCGCTGTTGGGCAGCCCGGTCAGCGAATCGTGGCTGGCGCGGTGGGCGAGCTGGAGCTCGTGCCGCTTGCGCTCCTCGATGTCCTCGACGTGGGTGAGCAGGAAACGGGGGCCGTCGGCGGTGTCGGCGACGACGGAGTTGCGCAGCGAGACCCACACGTAGGTGCCGTCCCGGCGGGCCAGCCGCAGCTCGGCCCGGCCGCCCTCGGCGGAGGTGCGCAGCAGCGTGCCGATGTCCTCGGGGTGGACGAGGTCGGAGAAGGAGTAGCGGCGCATCCCGGAGGCCGGGCGGCCCAGCAGCCGGCACAGCGCATCGTTGGTGCGGAGCAGCCGTCCGTGCTGGTCACCGCCCATTTCGGCGATGGCCATCCCGCTCGGCGCATACTCGAACGCCTGCCGGAAGCTCTCCTCGCTGGCGCGCAGCGCCTGCTGCTCGCGCTCCAGCCGGACCAGGGCGCGCTGCATGTTGGCCCGCAGCCGGGCGTTGCTGATCGCGATGGCGGACTGGAAGGCGTACATCTGGAGCGCTTCCTGGCCCCAGGGGCCGGGCCGCCGGCCGTTGCGCGGCCGGTCGACGGAGATCACCCCGAGCAGCTCGCCGCCCCCGTTTGCCGCGGTGTACATCGGCGCGAAGAGGCGGTCCATGGGGTGCCACTCGTCGGGGAACCGGGGCGCGGGGCCGGCCGTGTGCCACTGCGGTACGTCGTCGTCATCGAGGACCCAGCCCTCGGTGTGCGAGATGAAGCAGAGGTCGCCCCAGCGCTCGCCCATGGACAGCCGGCGCTCCCAGGAGGCGCGGGAGCCGACCCGTCCGGCCATGAGCGCCTCGGCGCCCGCGCTGCCGGCGACCGCGGCGACCACGAGATCGCCGTCGGGCCGCACGAGATTGACCGCGGACAGCTCATAGCCGAGCCCGGTGATCACGCCGTCGGCGACGGTCTGCAAGGTGTCCGCAAGGCTACGTGCGGTATTCAGCTCGGCGACCACTTGGTGCAGCTGCCGCAGGGTCGCAAGACGGACGTATGGCTCCGACTCGGTCTCCATCGCTCGCTCTCCCTGAGACCTCGACAGCAAACTCCACGATTTCTTGTCGTCCGATTCCCCGCTCACTGAATCACAGTGAGCTGTTCACTCGGTACACAGGGTCAACAATTAGCGCCTGCTGTGACTCAAGTCACAAACAATGAAGGACGGTTGGCGATCTTCCATAAAACCGCCACGGGAGCGCGCCTTCACTCTTTCTACACTTACTGAACGCAAATTCCGAGCGATTCGGGAACTCCGCCGTCAGACCTAGGACGCGAGTGGTCCGCAGGCCCGATGCGCGCCGCGGACGGCCGAAGTTAGCGTTTATGGCGTGTTCACGAAGACTCCTGCCGATGCGGCGGCCGCCGGGCCCGTCGCCCACCCCGCACCCGCCGTCGCCCCCGCCTCCGTGCCGGGGGGCGCGCCGATCCCGCATTCTGTTGGGGTGAGTGACGACGAGTTCCGTGCCGCCCTGTCCCGCCTAGCCGCCGGCGTGGTGCTGATCACCGCCCACGACCCGGACGGCGGGCCGCACGGCGAGGACGTCGGCATGACCGCCACGGCGTTCCTCTCCGTGTCCCTCGACCCGCCGCTGGTGATGGTGAGCGTTCGCAACGACTCGCGCATGGACGACCTGCTGGAGGTGCAGCCCTACTGGGCCGTCTCGGTGCTGTCGGGACATCAGCGTCAGGTCGCCGGACGATTCGCCATGAAGGGCCGCATCAGCGACCGGCTGCTCTTCGAGGACATTGCGCACGTACGGGGCGAAGCATCCGGTGCGCCGCTCATCGGGGGCGCCCTGGCGACCCTGGAGTGCCGTACCGAGCAGCGGGTCGTGGCCGGCGATCACACGCTGGTCATCGCCCGTGTCCTGGCCACGACACTGCCGAACGAGGAGGACGGGCCGCTGACGTACTTCCGGGGGAAGTACCGGCAGTTGGGGTGAGCTGGGACGGCCGGGGCGGTCAGGGCGGCTGGAATGGTCAGGACGGTCGGGGTGGTCAGGGCAGCCGGGGTGGTCAGGACGGACGGGGCCGTCAGGACGGCTGGGAGGGTCAGGACGGGTCGGGGCGGTCAGTCCCAGCCACGGCCCGAGCGGCCGCGCTTGGTGTCGCCGCGCTGCTTCTTCTCGCGCAGCCGCCGCTCATTGATGCCCCGTGGGATCCGCGACTTACGGCGCTGCTTGGGCGGCGGGGCGGTCGCCTCGGCGAGCAGCGCGGCCAGCCGGACGGCGGCGGTCTCGCGGTTGCGCCACTGCGAGCGGTGCTCGGAGGCCCGTACGGACAGCACGCCGCCGGTCAGCTTGCCCGCCAGCCGCTCCAGGGCGCGCTCTTTCCACACCGGCGGCAGTGCCTGCGTTTTACCGAGGTCGAAACGCAGCTCGACCTGACTGTCGCTGGTGTTGACGTGCTGGCCGCCCGGACCTGAGGAACGCGAGAAACGCCAGACGAGCTCGGCCTCTGGAAGGACGACCGAACCGCGGATGACATAGGGCCCGGACATGAGTCCTATGATCCCGCGCCGCGCACGGCCCCGTCACCCGCTTTTCGGGGCCTGTGCAGAGCGTTCACATCAGAATTCGGCAAAGAGAGTAAAGACTCCTGGAACCTGGCGGTCCCCTCATGACGTTGTGGTGGGTAACGGTAGCTTCGTGCGCAGTGCGGAGCCCGACGCTTCGACGAGTCGACAAGGAAAGGGACTTCCCATGGCTGTAAGCCTGTCCAAGGGCGGCAACGTCTCCCTCACCAAGGAGGCACCGGGCCTGACCGCCGTCACGGTGGGCCTCGGCTGGGACGTCCGCACCACCACCGGCACGGACTTCGACCTCGACGCCAGCGCGATCGCGGTCAACCCGAGCGGCAAGGTCTTCTCCGACCAGCACTTCGTCTTCTTCAACAACAAGGCGACGCCCGACCAGTCGATCGTGCACACCGGTGACAACGTGACCGGCCAGGGCGAGGGCGACGACGAGCAGATCAACGTCAACCTCGCGGCGCTGCCGGCCGACATCGACAAGATCGTCTTCCCGGTCTCGATCTACGACGCCGAGAACCGCAGCCAGAACTTCGGCCAGGTGCGGAACGCCTTCATCCGCATCGTCAACCAGGCCGGCGGCACCGAGATCGCCCGCTACGACCTCAGCGAGGACGCCGCCACCGAGACCGCCATGGTCTTCGGTGAGCTGTACCGCAACGGCGCCGAGTGGAAGTTCCGCGCGGTCGGCCAGGGCTACGCCTCGGGCCTCGTCGGCATCGCGCAGGACTTCGGCGTCAACGTCTGAGCCAGATCCAGATGCAGGTCCTTGCCTGGGCCGGATGGGTCTGAGTCCGGTGCAGGTCTGAGCCTGCGGCAGGTCTGAGGCTGATGGGCCTGAGGCAGGTCTGAGCCTGGCGCGGGCCTGAGCCTGGCGCGGGTGGCGTTATGGAGGGCCGGTTCCCCAGTGGGGGGAGCCGGCCCTTGGCGTGTTTGGGGGCGGGGGAGCTTTCGGGGCGGGGCGGCTGGGGGTGTGTGGTGTGGGTGTGGGTGCGTGGCGCGCGTACGGGGGTGGGGCTGTCCCGGTGGTGCGTGGGGTGCCGGGCGGGGCCCGTTCAGGCGACCGCGTCCGTGACCGTTTCGGGGGGCGCGGACAGCTGCGCCACGTCGTCCAGTGACAGGCCGAGGGCTCCGGAGAGCGCGGCGATCGTGAAGAACGCCGGAGTCGGCGCCCGGCCGGTCTCGATCTTCCGCAGCGTCTCGGCGGACAGCCCCGCCGCCGCCGCGACCTCGACCATGCTCCGCTCGCCGCGCGCCGCCCGCAGCAGGGCGCCGAGCCGCTCGCCACGTTCACGTTCCTGAGGGGTCAGGGGAGTTCGCACCATGCCCGTGATACTAATACCGGTAAATAAATACCGGTAAACAAATACCGCCCGTGCCGCTGCCGTGGCGCGGCACGGGCGGCGGTGAGCAGGAGGTCGGGCAGATGGTGGAGATCAAGACGGACGCGGCAGTGGACGCCATGCGGGTGGCCGGGCAGGTCGTCGGCACGGCGCTGGAGGCGGTGCGGGCGGCGGCCGCCCCGGGCATGCGGCTGCGGGACCTGGACGAGGTCGCCCGTACGGTCCTGCGCGAGGCCGGTGCCGACTCGCCGTTCCTCGGCTACCGCCCGAGCTTCGCCCCCACCCCGTTCCCCGCCGTCCTCTGCGTCTCCGTCAACGACGCGATCGTGCACGGCATCCCGGACGGGACCCGGCTGCGCGACGGCGACCTGGTGAGCATCGACTGCGGCGCCCTGGTGGACGGCTGGGCCGGCGACGCGGCCCTCAGCTTCACGGTCGGCACCGCCCGCCCCGAGGACCAGCGGCTCATGGACACCACCCGGCGGGCCCTGGAGGCGGGCATCGCGGCGGCCGTGGTCGGCGCCCGGATCGGCGATATCTCCCACGCGATCGGCAGCATCGGCCGCGCCGCCGGCTACGGCATCCCCGAGGACTTCGGCGGACACGGCATCGGCCGGCAGATGCACGAGGATCCGGCGGTCCCCAACGACGGCCGCCCGCGCCGCGGCATGATCCTCCGCCATGGCCTGGTCCTCGCCATCGAGCCGATGTTCCTGGCCGGCGGCAAGCACGACTACTACGCGGCCGGCGACGGCTGGACCCTGCGCACCACGGACGGCTCCCGCGCCGCCCACTTCGAGCACACGGTGGCGGTGACGGACGGGGGCCCGCGGGTGCTGACTACGGCGTAGGGAGCGTGGGGGGCGGGGAGGCGTAGGCGGGGCAGCATGTCGGGTCCGGGGATTTCCGGAGCCTGCGGGCGGGGGCGGAGGAGCAGGGGGCGGGGGGCGAGGCAGCGTGGCGAAACTGGGGTTTCCGGAGCCCGCGACGGGGCGGGGGCCAGGTGATCGGGGGGCGCCGGTCTGCGGGAATGGCTGGGTGAGGGCACCATGGAAGCGGCGCCGGGCTAGGGGCCCCGTCCCGTCCGTCGCTGTCCTCCTGGAGCGCAGCCCATGAGCCGATCCGCCGCCGAATCCGCGCACCCGCCCGTGAGCGTGCTGCTCTGCGACGACCATGACGTCGTACGCGCCGGGCTGCTCGCCCTGCTCAGCGGTGCCCCCGGCATCGAGGTCATCGGCGAGGCCGGGAACGGCGAGGAGGCCGTGGACCTGGCCGCCGCGCTCCGGCCCGACGTCGTCCTGATGGATCTCCGGCTCGGCTCCGGTATCGACGGTGTCGAGGCCACCCGGCGCATCACCCGCGCCGATGCCCCCGGCTCCCCCCGGGTCCTCGTGCTGACCGACTATGACACCGACACCGACATCGCCCGGGCCTTCGAAGCCGGGGCCGCCGGACATCTGCTCAAGGCCGAGCCGCCGGAGGAGCTGTTCGCCGCGATCCGGGCCGCGGCCGCGGGCCGGAGCATGCTCGCCGCGCCGGTCGCCCATCACGTGCTGGCCCAGATGCGCAGCCCGCAGCCCACGCTCACCGACCGGGAGCTCCATATCCTCGGCCGGCTGGCCCGTGGGCTGAGCATCCGCGAGATCGCCCGTGCGATGTCGACCAGCGAGGTCACGGTCAAGGCGGACCTGGCCCGGATCTACGACAAGCTCGGGGTAGCCGGCCGGACCGCCGCGGTCTCGGTGGCCAGGGACCAGCGGCTGCTGCCCTGACCGGACGGCACCGGACGACGGCCACGCACCGCGTGACACCATCAAGCTGTGATCGACCTCGGCTACTCCCTCTCCCGCCGCTTCCCGGATCCGCCGCAGACGGACTACCGGACCGCGGACGTGCGCACGCTGCGCCATGACCTCTTCTGCGGTGACGTCTACCTCGCCGACACGAAGACGGACCGCGAGCTGTCCACGGCCTGGGGCTGGGTGCCGGTCCTCGACTTCGCCTGGGCGCTGTGCGACATCGTCGAGCAGCTCGACACCGACCCCCGGGGCAACCGTTCCGCCCGCCCGGTCCACGCCGAGCTGGACTTCACCGAGTCCGCCGACCGGATCTTCTTCGAGCGCCGCTTCGGGTGGGTGGACGTCGATGCCGACTGGATGGCGGCCGACGAGGCCCCGCTCACCTTCAACCACTCCGCGCTGCGCCGCGAGGCCCGCGACTTTCTGCACGATCTGATCGCCGACCTCACCGATATGCACGACGGCCTCGGCGACAACCCCGCCATCTGGGACCTCCAGGCCCGCTTCCCCCGCGTCTGAACGTCAGAGCCGACGCCCGCACCGCGCGCCGGCCCAGGCGCCGTACGCCGACTCGGGTACCGACCCGCCCTCCCGGCGCATCCGGCCCCGGCTCCCCCTCACTCCACCCGCACCCCTATCTGTGCCGCGAACACCGGGGCCAGATCGAGCAGTTGGGCCGGGCTGATCACCGCGCCCGACAGACGGTCGATGCCGCGGGCGATGTCGAGCGCGGCGGCGCCCCGCAGATCGACGTCCGTCATCCGTGCCTCGGAGAAATCCGCCCGGGTCAGGGTGCAGTCGTCGAACGTCACCCGCTCCAGCACCGCGCCCGCGAAGTCCGCCTCGACCAGCACGCACCCCTCGAAGGCGACATCCCGCAGCTTCGCCTGCCGCAGATTCGGGAAGTCGATCTTTCCGCCGCGCACCACGACCCGCTCCAGGACCGCCCCGTGCAGCTGCGTCCCGCCGAGCCGGGCGTCGGACACCTCCACATCGCGCAGGGAGGCCCGGGACAGATCCGTGCCGACCCCGCGGACTCCGCTCAGCACGCTGTCGATGATCCGGGCCCGGCCGAGCACGGTGTCGTCCAGCGCGCAGCGTCGTACGGCGCAGTCCATGAAGCGGGCGCCGCGCGCCGACTGACCGGTCCAGTCGGCGTCCGCGAACTCCAGCCCGTCGTAGTCCCCTTCGGGCTCCAGCTCGCCGCCTTCGTACGCCGTCAGCTCCGGAAGCCGCACCTGCGGCCGCCGCACCGCCGGCACCGTCTCCTTGCCGCGCCCTGCCACGCGATCACCGCCTTCCCGCCGTCCGTGCTTCCTCGCACCTGCCCACCCATCGTGAACCACACCACTGACAATGAGCCCTGACCTGCGGAAACACCCGATTGTCGGCCGTCGTGCGGTCACCCCCGCCGAGCCGCCCCGCCCGAACTGCCTTGACCTCAACCGAGCTTGAGGGAAGAGAGTGGCGGGCGGTTGCCCACCCCACCCACCGAGGTCCGCACTCCTCAAGGAGATACCGCCATGCACGCGATACGGCTGCACACCTTCGGCCCCGCCGAGAACCTCCGCCACGAGACGGTCGAGGACCCGCGCCCCGGGCCCGGTCAGGTCCGGATCGCGGTGGCGGCGGCCGGTGTCCACCTCCTGGACACCGCCCTGCGCGAGGGCAGACCGGGCGGGCCGGTGCCGCTCCCCGAGCTGCCGACCGTGCCCGGGCGGGAAGTCGCCGGCACGGTCGAGGCGCTCGGCGAGGGCAGCGACCCCGACTGGCTCGGCCGGCGCGTCGTCGCCCACCTGGGCACGGCCCCCGGCGGCTACGCGGAGCGCGCCGTCGTCGCCGCCGGGCGGCTGCACGCGATCCCCGAGGGCCTGGACGCGGCCCAGGCCGTCGCCATGATCGGCACCGGTCGCACCACCATGGGCATCCTGCTCTTCGCCGGTCTCACCGCCGACGACATCGCGCTCGTCCCCGCGGCCGCCGGCGGCATCGGCTCCCTGCTCGTCCAGCACGCCAGGAACACCGGCGCCACGGTCATCGGCCTGGCCGGCGGCGCCGCCAAGGTGGCACGCGTCCGCGAACTGGGCGCCGATCTCGCCGTCGACTACACGCGTGACGGCTGGCCGTCCCTGGTACGGGCGTTCCTCGACGGCCGGGGCGCGGCCGGTGCCACCCTCGTCTTCGACTCGGTCGGCGGGGCCCCCGGGCGCGCGGCCGTGGATCTGCTCGCCAAGGGGGGCCGTCATCTGGTCTTCGGCTGGTCCTCCGGCGGCCTCCTCACCGGCCGGCCGCTGGAGTTCGCGGAGGGCGAGCTGACCGCCCGCGGGATCACGTCGGAGCAGGTCCTCGGCCCGCCGATGCTGGCCAGGGCCGGGGGCGACGACCCGCTCCGCACCCTGGAGACCGCGGCCCTGGCGGAGGCCGCGGCGGGCCGGCTGGTGCCGGCGGTCCAGCGCTTCCCGCTGGCGGAGGCGGCGGCCGCCCACCGGGCGCTGGAGTCCCGCGCCACGATGGGCAAGGTCGTCCTGGTGCCGTAGGGCGCAACCCCTCAGGGGCGGGGCGGGGTTGGCCGGGACCCGGCTCGCCCCGCCACCCGGCCTACCGCACCACCGCCATCTCCCGCGCCGTCTGGTTCAGCCGGCGCCCGCCGGACTCCGTGCACGTCACGATGTCCTCGATCCGCACCCCGAAGCGGCCCGGCAGATAGATCCCCGGCTCGATCGAGAAGCACATCCCTGGTACCAGCGGCAGATGCTCGCCCTCGACCAGGTACGGCGGCTCATGGGTGGTCACCCCGATGCCGTGGCCGGTCCGGTGGATGAAGTACTCGCCGTAGCCCGCGGCCTTGATCACCTTCCTGGCCACCCGGTCGACGTCCTGGCACGCGACGCCGGGCCGCACCGCCTCGAAGGCCGCCTGCTGTGCCTCCCGCACGATGTCGTGCACCTTGCGCTCCTCGGCGCCCGGCTCCCCGACGTGCACGGTGCGCGTCGTGTCCGACCCGTAGCCGTCCTTGAGGCCGCCGAAGTCGAGCACGACCATGTCGCCGTCCTCGATGACCCGCTCCCCCGCCTCATGGTGCGGATTGGCTCCGTTGGGGCCCGACCCCACGATCGTGAAGTCCACCTGGCTGTGGCCGTGCTCGGTCAGCAGCCGCGCCAGGTCCGCCGCCACCTCGGACTCCCGCCGCCCGCCGAAGCGGACGGTCAGGATCTCCTCGTAGGTGGCATCGGCGGCGGCCCCGGCCGCGGCCAGCAGCTCCACCTCGTGGGCGTCCTTGACGGCGCGCAGCATCGGCAGCACCTCGGACAGCGCGGCGTACGCGCTCCCCGGCACCGAGCGCTGGAGCCCCAGCAGATGCATCGCCCAGGTGGAGTCGGACATCCCGTAACGGCCCTGTGGGGCCATCCACTTGGCGACCTCGGCATACGGGTCCGAACCATCGGTCCAGCCCGATACCTCCATCGCCCAGGCCCCCGGGGAGTACTCCGCGTCCGGGTACTCCAATACGGGCACCAGCAGCCGCGGGCGCCGCTCCGGCTCGATCACCAGGGCGGTCAGCCGTTCGGTGACCGCGGTCGGCCGGTAGCCGCACAGCCACGTCAGATCCGGTCCCGGCGTCACGATCAGCCCGGCCAGCCCGGCATCGGCGGCGGCCCGGCCCGCCCGCGCCATCCGCCGCCCGTAGTCCACCTGCGTCATCGAAGTCACCATGGCGGCGAACTTACGCCGGTCCGGCCCCTTCGGCCCGCCGAATGCGCGCCCTCATAGGGCTCTTCACTCCTCCAGTTCACGGCTGTCCCGGTGCACGCCTCCCGTTCCTGTCGCCGGGGCGCGCTCCGGGGCTCCCGCTCGTCCCCGCGGGGAGCGGCTCGGCGGACGGCCGCCCACGCGCCCGTGGCGAGTCATGCCGGGCCGGCGCCCTCACCGGCCGTCACCGCACCGGCCGTGCCGATGTGGGCGCGGTATTGGCGCAGGGCGCGGGCGCTGTTCCAGCCGAGCGCGCCCACCACCCGGCCGCCGAGATGGTAGAGCGCGACGAAGCGGCGGTCCCGCGGGTCGCCGTCGACGCATTCCACCCGGGCGTCGGCGGGGCAGCTGCCATGGAACTGGATCTTGGCGTCGTACTGATCGGTCCAGCCGAACGGGACCGGCGTGTAGGGCACGGAGCCCCCGGGGCCGGCGAGGAGGTTCCGGGCGGCGGCGCGGGCCTGCTCGGTGGCGTTCATGCGCTGTTCGAGACGGACCCGCCCGCCGGTGGCCGGGTCCGGCCAGTTGGCCACGTCGCCCGCCGCGTACACCCCGGGCGCGGCCCGGCAGTAGCTGTCGCAGCGCACCCCGTCGCCCAGGGGGAGGCCGGAGCCGGCCAGCCAGTCGACGGCCGGCACCGAACCGATCGCGACCACGACCACATCGGCGGGGAGCCGGGTGCCGTCGTCGAGGGTCACGGCGGTGACCCGGCCGTTCGCCCCGGTCATGCCGCTGACACCGCGCCCCAGGTGCAGCCGGACCCCGTGGTCCCGGTGCAGGTCCGCCACCAGCCCGCCCACCCAGGTGCCGACCTGCCGGGCCAGCGGAGTGGGCTCGGGGTCGACGAGGGCGACGTCCAGGCCGAGGCCCCGCGCGGTGGCGGCGATCTCGCTGCCCAGGAAGCCGGCGCCGATCACCACGACCCGGGGGCCGGCGCACAGTTGCGTCCGCAGAGTCAGGGCGTCGTCAAGCGTGCGCAGCACATGCACCCCGGCCAGATCGTGGCCGAAGGGCAGCCGACGGGGCCGCAGCCCGGTGGCGAGGAGCAGACCGTCGTAGCGCAGCCGGTCGCCGTCGGCCAGGGTGACGGTGCGCGTCTCCGGGTCCAGCCCGGTTGCCCGGCAGCCCAGCCGGAGATCCAGGTTCAGCCGCCGGAGGTCGGCCTCCTGGCGCAGCACGGCCCGTTCCGGTTCCCAGGCACCGGCCAGCACCTGTTTGGACAGCGGGGGCCGGTCGTACGGGGCCCACAGTTCCTCCCCGACCAGTGTCAGCGATCCGGTGAAGCCCTCGCGCCGGAGGGGGGCGGGGGGGGGGGGGGGGGGGGGGGGGGGGGGGGACAAGAAGGGGGGGGAGGGTGGGCGGCACCACGGAAAGAAACAGGAAGAAGGGAGGGGGGGT
>NZ_JBVHZH010000001.1:227755-395759 GCF_055574515.1 Streptomyces sp. NPDC029466 | reverse complement strand
CCCTTTCTCCCCTTGTCTCTCGTCCCCCCCCCCCCCTCCCCCCGCCCCCCTCCCCCCCCCCCCCCCCCCCCCCCCCCCCCCAGCCCCGTCACCTCCCGTTGGGGGTGGGGAGGAGGCCGGTGGGGGTTGGTGTCGGTGGTCCGGTGTGCCCGCGGATTTGGCAGAAACGGGTCGACGCCCGGGGTGGTCAGGCTGACGGGTGGGTGATCGCGGCGGCTGTGGCGCACAGCTCCGGGAGGGTGCCGGCGAAGGTCGGGAGCAGTTGGAGGGCGACGGCCCAGGCTTCGGGGTCGGTGCCCAGTTGTTCGGTGGTCAGTGCGGCCGCCTGTGTGCGCAGTTCCTGCCGGTCGGCCTTCTTCTCGGGGGACTTGAGCGCGTGGCGGAGGTGGGACAGGGCTCGGCGCGCGGGGGCGGCATGGGTCAGGAGGTCCTCCGGGGTGAGCGTGCCGTGCCGGAGGGCGAGCTGGGGCCACACGGTGCTGTAGCGGTCCAGTTCCGGGATGTCCGGCATCAGGGCCAGCAGCAGTTCGCGCGGGCAGTCCGCGCGCTCCGCGAGGTCCTGGGCCGCGCTGGGGGTCAGCCTGCCGGAGCGGTACGCCGCGATCAGCTCGGGCCAGGGCAGCGGGACGCCCTCGCCGGTGAGCTTGTGCGGCTGGCTGCCGTCGTAGCCCGGCGCCTTGTTGAGGAACTCCAGCAGCTTCTCCGGGTCCTCCTCCGCGGCCAGGCGGGCGCGCAGCCGGTCCAGGCCGTCCGGGGCGTCGAGCAGCTTCTCGGTCTGCCGGCGGAGGGTGACCGGGAGCCGGTCCATGGCCAGGATCTCGCGCACCGCGTCCGGGCCGCCGCGCTGCCACACGGCCACCAGCAGCCGCAGCCGTGCCGCGGGTATGCGCAGCTTCAGCCGCCCGAGGAGCGTGCGCGCCACGCCCAGGTCACCGGAGTCCAGGCCGGCGATGAGCCAGTGACGGTAGTGGCCGAGGTTGGTCTCCCGCAGGACGGCGAGCAGTTCCTCGGGGACGGCGCGGACGCCGCCGCCGCGCAGCCGTCCGGCGAGCATCCGCACCCGTTCCTCCTGGGCGATGTGGCAGTGGAAGAACAGGTTGGCGTCCACCTGCGGTTCGTCGAGATCGAGGAGATAGGCCAGCTTTTCGGGGGAGAGGGCGCTGGTGGCGGCCTGCGCGGCCTGTGCTGCCACCCCGTGGGCGGCGATGACCGCGTCCCGGACGGCCGGCGCCGGATCGCCGTATACCAGGAGATGCTGCACGGCCCGGGCGTCGAAGTGCGGGACGACGGCGGTCTGGGCCTCTTCGGAGGCGCACTGGAACAGGTGCAGGAACGCGGCCCGGGACGCCTCGGGGGGAGTGGCCGGGAACACCGCCTCCAGGGGGCGCGGCCAGCTGGTGTTGCGCTTCTGGCGGGAGGTGGCCGAGGCGGCGTCGTCGATGAGCTCGGCGATGCTGCCCCGGGCCCGGCCCATCCGGGCGTAGCACGTCAGCCAGTTGACCGGGTCCGTGCCGAGCCGGTCGAGCAGCCCGGCGAGGGCTTTACGGGTCGGCTCGTGGTCGTAGGGCAGTGCGCCGAGCACCTCCGGCGCCGGGGTGAGCTCGGTCAGCGCGCGGTCCACCGGCAGCCAGCCTGCCCGGATGCCGCGGGCGAGGACATCCCCGAACTCCACCCTGCCCGCGGCCACCTCGGGGCCCTTCAGTGCCTCGAAGGGCAGCTCGGTGGCGCGCCGTGCGGTGGACCGCGGGTCGGCACGGAAGCTCTCCATGACCAGGTCCTCCGGGCAGCCTTCCCACCGGATGAGCTGCAACAGGCGGTTGCTGCTGTGGCGGCCGTAGCCGCGCGCCGGCCCGGTCTCGAAGGGCAGACGGGCATGCTCGCGGCGGATCAGTTCCCAGTCCGGGGCGTCGGGCCCGGCCACCACCGCGCCGGTGTCACGGATCCGCAGCAGGGCCCGCAGCGCGGCGGGGTCGGTCCACTCACCCGCCGGCCGCCGCTCCCGTAGGTACGCCTCCGGATCGTCCGCGGCCGCGGCCGCCCGCATCAGATCCAGCAGTTCCGGGCGCCCGAAGTCGAAGTCCTCGGTCCGCTCGACTCCGTCGGCGAAGGCCAGCAGCCCCTTGCCGCCCGCGAGTTGCGTCAGGGCGATACAGGCGTCGAGGGCGGCCGGCAGCGGGAGGAACCGGGCCAGCCGGACCAGGGTGAAGGAGATCAGCTGGGGGAACGGGCCGGTCAGGGCGGGCAGCAGCTCGCTTCCGGTGGCCTCCTCCTGGAGCAGCGGGACGAGGCCGTCCTCGGCCTGCCAGCGCGGGTCCGTGACGTCGGCGGCGCGCAGTATCGCCGGCAGCAGATCCGGCAGGTCCCTCGCGCGCCCGGTCCGGCCCGTGCCGATGCGGTAGCGCGCCCGCCACACCGCGCGGGCGATCACCGGATCGCCGGTCTCCGCCGCCCGCAGCAAGAACTCCTCGGGATCGGCGTCCAGCGCGGCACGCAGCGCCTGGCCGCCCGGCCCGATCAGGGTCTCCACCATGTCCTCCGGCAGCCCGAAGCGGTCGGCCAGCGCGGTCAGCAGCTCCGGGCGCTGCCGCTCGGCGAGCGCATCGGCGGTGTCCGGCGCGGCGAGCCGCAGGGCCAGACGGAGCGGGGTGGCGGAGCGGTGGTTCACGTGCGGGAGTCCCTTCGCGGGGCGGGCGTGCGGAGGTCCACGGAACGGCACCGGGCCCTTCCGCAGCACACAGATCGTGGCACAGCCCACTGACAACGCGACGGTGCGCCGGACGCGCCCTCAGAGGACGTCCGGCGCACCGCCGTTCACACACGGAGGACCGGCCCGGCCGGCCGTCCCGTCAGAGCAGCTCGGCCGCCAGCGTGATGTTCTTGACGCCCGCCAGCGCCTGGCTCACCGGGCAGTTGGCCTTGGCGTCCTGGGCGGCCGCCTGGAAGTCCTCCTCGGACAGGCCGGGGACGCGGGCCTTGACGGTCAGCGCGATACCGGTGATGCCCTCACCGGGCTGGAAGGTGACATCGGCCTGGGTGTCCAGGGCCTCGACGGTGTAGCCCTTGCCCGCCAGGCCGTGCGAGAAGGCCATCGAGTAGCAGGAGGAGTGGGCCGCCGCGATCAGCTCCTCGGGACTGGTGACGCCGTTGGGCTGCTCCGCGCGGGCGGGCCAGTTCACGTCGTACGTACCGACCTTGGAGGACTCCAGGGCGACGGTGCCCTTGCCCTCCAGGAGGTTGCCTTCCCAGTGGGTCTTGGCGGTGCGCGTGGTTGCCATGGTGCAGAACTCCCGGTTGTGGGCGAAAGGGATCACGCCCAGCTTAATGATCCGGCGGCCCGGCGCCCGGCCGACCCGTGGGCGTGCCCGCCGCGGGGCCCGCCCCGGGCGGGCGCAGCCGCGCGGCGGGCGGGCCGGGTGGACGCTCCGGCGCGGCCCGCCCGGTAGCATCCGAGGCCGTGCGCACCGTGCGCCGGACGGATGACCTGGGAGGAGCCACCCGTGGCGGGAGAACCGCAGGCCGACTGCCTGTTCTGCAAGATCGTGGCGAGGGAGGTGCCGGCGACCATCGTCCGGGAGACGGAGACCACTGTCGCCTTCCGCGACATCAACCCCCAGGCGCCGACCCATGTCCTGATCATCCCCAAGGTGCACTACCAGGACGCCGCGGCCCTCGCCGCCGCCGAGCCGCAGATCGTCGCCGACATACTGCGGGAGTCCCGGGAGGTCGCCGCCGAGGAGAAGGTGGAGGACCGGGGCTACCGGGTCGTCTTCAACACCGGAACGGGCGCGGGCCAGACCGTCTTCCACGCCCACCTGCACGTGCTCGGCGGCCGCGGCCTCCAGTGGCCGCCCGGATAACCGACCGTGTCCGTACGTGAATTGGTGGTCCTCGGCACCGCCAGCCAGGTCCCCACCCGGCACCGCAACCACAACGGCTATCTGCTGCGCTGGGACGGTCAGGGGCTGCTCTTCGACCCCGGCGAGGGCACCCAGCGCCAGATGCTGCGGGCCGGGGTCGCCGCGCATGACCTCAACCGGATCTGCATCACGCACTTCCACGGTGACCACTCGCTCGGCCTGGCCGGTGTGATCCAGCGGATCAACCTCGACCAGGTGCCGCACCCGGTCACCGCCCACTACCCGGCCAGCGGGGAGCGCTTCTTCGAGCGGCTGCGCTATGCCACCGCCTACCGGGAGACGGTCCGGCTGGTCCAGCGGCCGGTCGCCGTCGACGGTGAGCTGGAGCGCTCGCCGGCGTACGTCCTGGAGGCGCGCAAGCTCTCCCACCCGGTCGAGTCGTACGGCTACCGCCTCGTCGAACCGGACTCCCGCCGGATGCTGCCGGACCGGCTGGCGGAGCACGGTATCGCCGGGCCGGACATCGGGCGGCTCAAGCAGCTCGGCGAGCTGAACGGCGTCACCCTCGACGAGGTGAGCGAGCGGCGGCGGGGCCAGCGGTTCGCGTTCGTCATGGACACCCGGCTGTGCCCCGGGGTCCATGCGCTCGCCGAAGGGGCGGACATGCTGGTCATCGAGTCGACCTTCCTGGATGAGGATGTCCAGCTGGCCGTGGACCACGGGCATCTGACCGCCGGGCAGGCCGCGGAGGTGGCCGCACGGGCCGGCGTGCGGCATCTGGTGCTGACGCACTTCTCGCAGCGCTACGACGACCCGACGGAGTTCGAGCGGCAGGCCCGCGCGGCGGGGTACACCGGCGAACTGACCATCGCCCGGGACCTGTCGCGGGTGCCGCTGCCCAAACGGCGCTGAGGGCGGCGGGCCGGGCGCGACACCGCCCGGCCCCCCGTCCGGCCCTGTGGGACCGGACCCGCAGGCAGCCGCCTACGGCAGGTAGTACATCGGGTTGGGCAGCTTGAACGTCCGGTCAGCGGCGCCGCCGCGCAGATCGCTGTACTGGTCCCCGAAGCTGGCGACGATGTGGTAGCCGAGGGACTCGATGTGCTTGCGGGTGCCCGACTTGTACTCGATGGTCGTGCAGGTGGCACCGCAGGGCAGGTAGGGCGGCGGGTGCTCCTTGTCCTTCAGGTAGACGTGCCGGCGGTCCAGGGGCATGCCGTAGCCGACGTTCTTGAGGTTGCGGACGCTCCAGGCGCGCTGCGCCTCCTTGCGGCCGGTGAGGAAGAAGACCTCGGCGCCCTTGTCGTGCGCCCAGTTGACCAGCCGGTCCATGCCGAAGACCGGGTCCATGTCGGTGTGGGCCAGGTACTTGTCCTGGCTCTCCTCGGTGAAGTGGAAGCCGACCTGGAGCTCGTAGTTGTAGGTGAGCAGGGTGGTGTCGTCGATGTCGAGCACGACGGCCGGCTTGGCCTTGCCCGTGCGGTCGTGCCGCGCGAGGGCCTTCGACAGATAGGTGCGGGCCTTGGCCTCGATGCCGCGGACCTGGTGTGCGTAGTTGCTGCGCGGGGAGGCGTAGTGCTCGCCGTCCGCCGTCACCGTGTCGCCGTAGTACGCCTTGATCTTGTCCTGCACCTGAGTGAGGTTCGGGATCTCCTTGTCGGTGCGCGGTACGGAGTGTTCGGCGGTGGCCTGGCCGATGCCGAAGACGGCGGTGCCGGCGACGAGGGCGGCGACCGTGGTGGCGCCGAGGCGGGCCCTCCGGGAGAGGTTGGGGCGGAAACGGGCGGGACGGGGCATGCGCGGCTCCTCCGGGAGACATGAGCGGACCCCGTAGGTCTAACAGAGCCTCACATCCGTATCTACGCGCGCAGATTCAACCCTTGGTAAAAGCTGACCGCAGGGCGGTTATTGACGGTCACTGTGCGGGATCCCTAACCTCCAACTCCCTCCGTAGACGTCATCTACATATGAAAACGGCCCTCGGCCTCGTAGGAGCTTCTGGATGACCGATGCCCGGCACGGCCTCAGCATCACCGAGGTCCGGCTCACCCCGGTCCTGGTGGCCGATCCGCCACTGCTGAACACGCAGGGCGTACACCAGCCCTACACCCCACGGCTGATCATCGAGGTGACCACCGAGGGCGGCGTCACCGGGCTCGGCGAGACCTACGGGGACACCGGTTACCTGGCCCTGGCCCGGCCGTTGGCCGGTGCGCTGATCGGCCGGTCGGTCACGGATCTGAACGGACTGCCCGAGCTGGCCGCCGAGGTGTGCGGGCACCCGCCGGGCGCGACCGGCGCCGGTGCCGTGGACGCCGGTGGGCTGCGCGGCGTCCGGACCGCCGGAAAACTGCGGCTCTCCGTCCTCTCCGGCTTCGAGGTCGCCTGTCTGGACGCCTGGGGCCGGGCCACCGGACTGCCCGTACACGCCCTGCTCGGCGGCAAGGTCCGCGACCGGGTGGAGTGCAGCGCCTACCTCTTCTACCGCTGGGCCGCACACCCGGGCGGCCGTGGCGAACCCGACGACTGGGGCGCGGCGCTCGACCCCGCCGGTGTCGTCGCCCAGGCCCGCCGGTTCGCCGACACCTACGGCTTCACCTCCTTCAAGCTCAAGGGCGGTGTCTTCCCGCCCGACGAGGAGATCGCCGCGGTCCGGGCGCTGGCCGCCGAGTTCCCCGGGCAGCCGCTGCGCCTCGATCCCAACGGGGCCTGGAGCGTGCCGACTTCCTGCCGGGTGGCGGACGAGCTGGCGGACGTCCTGGAGTATCTGGAGGACCCGACGAGCGGTACGGCAGGGATGGCGGAGGTGGCGGCCGCCCTGCGCGGGGCGCGGCCGGGCGCCGCCGGACGGGCCGGCCTCCCGCTGGCCACCAACATGTGCGTGACGACCTTCGACGAGATCGCCGAGGCATTCGCCCGGGACGCGGTCCAGATCGTGCTCGCCGACCACCACTACTGGGGCGGGCTGCGCAACACCCGCGAACTCGCCGCCATCTGCCGCACCTTCGGCGTCGGCCTCTCGATGCACTCCAACACCCACCTGGGCATCAGCCTCGCCGCGATGACGCAGGTCGCGGCGACCGTGCCGCATCTCGACCACGCCTGCGACAGCCACTACCCCTGGCAGACCGAGGACGTCCTCACCGAGCGGACCGGCTTCCGCGACGGCCGGGTGGACGTCAGCGACGCCCCCGGCCTCGGCGTCACCCTCGACCGCGACCGGCTCGCCGTACTGCACCGCCGCTGGCTGGCCGACGACGGCGGACTGCGCGACCGCGATGACGCCGCCGCCATGCGGCACGCGGACCCCGGCTGGGTCACCCCCGCCATGCCGCGCTGGTGACCCCGGGGGGCCGTCCTCGCGCTGGTCAACTCCCTGGGAAACCTCGGCGGGCCGCCAGGGCGGGCCCGTGCCCGGCGGCCCCGGGACGGAGATCACGGACCCGGCCGTGGTCCTGTGCGCGGTGGCCCGGCACGCGTACGGTGAGGCACGGCTCAGTGGCGGTGCGCCACAGTGGTCCCGTAAGTGATCTTTGAAAGGGGCTGTCCCGATGGCACAGGAAGTGCGCGGCGTGATTGCGCCGGGGAAGAACGAACCGGTCCGGCTGGAGACCATCCTGGTGCCGGACCCGGGTCCCGGCGAGGCCGTGGTGAAGATCCAGGCGTGCGGGGTGTGCCACACCGATCTGCACTACAAGCAGGGCGGCATCAACGACGACTTCCCGTTCCTGCTCGGGCACGAGGCGTCCGGAGTGGTGGAGTCGGTCGGCTCCGGGGTCACCGATGTGGCGCCCGGCGATTTCGTCATCCTCAACTGGCGCGCGGTGTGCGGCCAGTGCCGGGCGTGCCTGCGCGGCCGCCCGCAGTACTGCTTCGACACCCACAACGCCCGGCAGAAGATGACGCTGAAGGACGGCACGGAGCTGAGCCCCGCGCTGGGCATCGGCGCCTTCGCCGACAAGACGCTGGTCGCCGCCGGACAGTGCACCAAGGTCAACCCCGAGATCGCGCCCGAGGCGGCCGGTCTGCTGGGCTGCGGGGTGATGGCGGGCATGGGCGCGGCGCTGAACACCGGCGGTGTCGCACGCGGTGACGCGGTCGCGGTGATCGGCTGCGGCGGCGTCGGCGACGCGGCCGTGATGGGCGCCCGGCTGGCCGGTGCGGCCAAGATCATCGCGGTGGACATCGACGACCGCAAGCTGGAGACCGCCCGCTCCATGGGCGCCACCCATACCGTCAACTCCCGCTCCACCGACCCCGTCGAGGCGATCCGCGAGCTGACCGGCGGCTTCGGCGCGGATGTCGTCATCGAGGCGGTCGGCCGCCCGGAGACCTACCGGCAGGCGTTCTACGCCCGTGACCTGGCCGGAACCGTCGTCCTGGTGGGCGTCCCCACCCCGGACATGACCCTGGAACTCCCCCTCCTGGACGTCTTCGGCCGCGGCGGCGCCCTCAAGTCCTCCTGGTACGGCGACTGTCTGCCCTCCCGCGACTTCCCGATGCTGGTCGATCTGCATCTCCAGGGCCGGATCGACCTGGGGGCGTTCGTCACCGAGACCATCGGCATCGAGGACGTGGAACAGGCCTTCGCGCGGATGCACGCGGGCGACGTACTGCGTTCGGTGGTGACCCTCTGATGGCGGCCCGCATCGACCACCTCGTCACCTCCGGCACCTTCTCCCTCGACGGCGGCACCTGGGACGTCGACAACAACGTCTGGATCGTGGGCGACGACGACGAGGCGATCGTCATCGACGCCGCCCATGACGCCGACGCCATCGTCGAGGCCCTCGGCGGCCGGACGCTGCGCGCGATCATCTGCACCCATGGGCACAACGACCACATCGACGCGGCCCCGGCGCTCGCCTCCCGCACCGGCGCCCGGATCCATCTGCACCCCGCCGACCTGCCGTTGTGGAAGATGACCCACCCGGACACCCCACCGGACGCGGAGCTGGCGGACGGTCAGGTGCTGACCATCGCCGGTACGGACCTGACCGTGCTGCACACCCCGGGCCACGCCCCCGGCGCGGTCTGCCTCCACGCGCCCGACCTGCGCACCGTCTTCACCGGCGACACCCTCTTCCAGGGCGGCCCCGGCGCCACCGGCCGGTCCTTCTCGGACTTCCCGACGATCGTCGCCTCGATCCGGGACCGGCTGCTGACCCTGCCCCCGGAGACGGAGGTCCGCACCGGACACGGCGACCCGACGACGATCGGGACGGAGGCCCCGCACCTGGAGGAGTGGATCAAGCGGGGGCACTAGAACGGCGGGCCCCAGGGGGCGCGTCCGCATGGATCGCGGAATGGCCGCTGTCCCGGTATGACACACCGGGGCAGCGGCCTTCTTGATGCGACCTTCTTGCTGCGACGCCGGCGGGACGAGTCCTCGCCGGGTGGAGAGCCGTCAGCGGTTGTAGACGGCCATGATGGGGTCGCTGTCGTCGCACCACACCTCGTGGTACCCGTTCGCCTGGGCGTACGGGAGTTCCTTCGCTTCGCACTCCGCCTTCGAGGGGTACTTGTCGGCACCGACGGGGACCCAGCCATCGCCGGGGGGAGGGGCGGCGAAGGCGGTGGTGGAGGTCAGCGGGATGGCGACCGCTGCGGCAGCGACCGCGAGACCGACACCGATTCGAGTACGTAACGACTTCATGGTGAATCTCCTTGCTTGTCTTGTGCGTTCTGAGCTGGTCGGGCTCAGAGAGCTGCTCGGCTGATGTCCAGGGCAGCGCCGAGGGGGTCAGCCGATGGGGTTGACGAAGGTGGCCGGGTGGGTGGCGCTGCGCTGGTCGACGAGCGTGCCCCAGGGCCACTTGATGGTGATCGACTTGGTCTCGTTGGGCGGGGTGATGTCCGCGAAGGCGGGCTGGTAGAAGCCCTTGTCTTCCTTGGTCAGGGCGACGTTGATGGTGAAGTCGGTGCTCTCGCCGGGCCCCAGGGTGATCGAGCCGTGCTTGGCCGACGAGCGGGCCAGCGACCAGCGCTCGCCACCGTTCTCGGACTTGAGGTCCACGCCCGGGAAGCCGCCGATCTTGCAGGCGCGGCTGCCCTTGTTGGTCAACACGACGCTGGTGGTCGTCGAGCCGCCCGCGTTCGGGTCCGGGGCCGCGTCCTCACCCGTGGCGAACGCCGCCTTCAGGCCGGACGTGTGACAGCGATCGCCCGAGCCCGCGCCGCCACCGCCGGCAGCGTTCGCGCCGCCCGACTTCTTGGCCGCAGCGCCCGCCCCGGTGTCCGCCTTGGCGTCGGAGCCCCCCTCGGCGCCGGAGCCCGCCTCTCCACCGGAGCCCTGCGCCTTGGCGGAGGAGTCCGGGCCGCTGGTCTCGACGGCCCCGCCCGTGTCCGACTGGCCCGCGGGCCCCGTGGCGGCGACGTCCGAGCCGGAGCAGGCGGTGAGCGTCAGGCCGGCGGCCGCGGTCAGGGCCGCGACGGCAATGCGCAGGCTGCGGCGACGGACGGTGCGGGCAGTGGTGTTGGCGCTCATTTCGGTCCCCCAGGACGGTCGGTGTCGCTGTTTCCTCGTGACGACAACCACTCTGGTCGGGACCACTAGCAGGCGGCTGCCGCTCCGCTAACGTCCGGCTAACACGCTTGTGAGCAGGGGAAAGACGCCTGGGAGAACGCGAAGTACCGGACTACGGCGGTCAGTTGGGAAACGCGAAGCTGCTTGCCGGAACGAGGGGCGTCCGACAGGGGTTCAAGGCCATTGCCGCAGCCGTCCCCAAGCCCCACAGCTACCGGAACGTTGAGGGCACTCAGAGGTCACGCGGCCCGTCGGAGATGCCCTAGGGACGGGGCGAACACTTCCCGTAGGGGGTGCGGGCGCCCCCTCGGGGCCACAACGTGGCGGGGGCGGAGGGTATTCCGAGGTGTGACGCGCCTTCGTGACGCGAGGCCGCAGTGACGCGACGCCGCCGTGGCGACACGCCGCCGTGGCGCCACGCCCCACGCCCCACGCCCCACGCCCCACGGGCCGTGTCCCGAGCCCCGCGTACCGAGGCCCAAGCCCTGCGCCCCTCACCCCACCCCCGCCGCCCGCTCCAGAATGCGGGCAGCCACCGTTGGGGAGTCCACCAGCGGATGCAGGGCCAGGGCCCGGAGCGCGGCGGTGCGGTCCTTGAAGACCGCGGCCTCTACCGTCGCCCGTTCCACCGCCTTGACCTGCAGCATCAGGCCCAACTGGTCCTCCCGCAGCGGTGCGCAGGGCAGGGGGCGGGCGCCCTGTGCGGTCACCTCGCACACCGTCTCCACGATCGCGTCCGGGGCCAGTTGCGGCACGGTCGTGCCGTTGCGGACATTGAGGATCAGCCGGGTGCCGGTGCCGCCCAGGATGCCGTGCATCAGCGCCAGTGCCACCCGGTCGTAGCCGCCGCCCTCCAGATCGTGGCTGTCGCGCTGCCAGCCGCCGCTGGCCTCCCGGCTGTGCGCCATGTACGTCTCCTCGCGCTCCAGCCGGGTCCGCTCCCACAGGGCGTACACCGCGTCCGGGCCGCCGGCCGCCGCGGCCCGCTCGAAGAAGCCGCCCTGCTGCTGGTCGAGGAACTCGCCGCGGGTTTCCCGGGTGTCCCGTACGGAGTCGAGGGTCTCGCGGCGAAAGTAGTAGTAGTGCAGATACTCGTTCGGAAGCGCGCCCAGGGTCCGCAGCCAGTCCCCGCCGAACAGCCGGCCCTCCTCGAAGGAGCCCAGCGCGTCCTCGTCGGCGAGCAGCCCCGGCAGCAGATCCGTGCCGTCCAGCGTCAACGACCGCAGCCAGCCGAGGTGGTTGAGCCCCACATAGTCGTAATCGGCCCGGTCCGGGTCCGCGCCGGCAGCGCGCGCCGCGCGGCGCACCAGCCCCACCGGCGAATCACAGATCCCGATGACGCGGTCGCCGAGCACCTGGGACATGGCCTCGGTGACCATGCCCGCGGGGTTGGTGAAGTTGATGACCCAGGCGTCCGGGGCGAGCGCCGCGACCCGCTCGGCGATGTGCAGCGCCACCGGGATCGTCCGCAGGCCGTAGAGGACACCGCCCGCGCCGACCGTCTCCTGGCCTAGCACGCCCTCGGACAGCGGGATGCGTTCGTCCCGCACCCGGCCCGCCGTGCCGCCCACCCGGATCGCCGAGAAGACGAAGCCGGCGCCGGCCAGCGCCTCGTCCAGACCGTCCGCGACCCGTACGGGCACCGGCGCCGGATGCCCCTGCGCCAGCCGCGCCAGGACCTCGGCGATCACCGCCACCCGGCGCTGATCGGTGTCGTGCAGCACCACCTCGGAGACGGCGCGCCCCGGGTCGTCCAGCAGGGCGCGGTAGACCAGCGGCACCCGGAAACCGCCCCCGCCCAGAATCGTGAGCCTCATGGGGCGGAACGTACCGCAGCATCAGGCACACTGGCGGCACGTGCAGATACGAGAGGGGAGAGCACGGTGAGCAGCCGACGCGATGACCTTCCGCCCGCGGGCCCGGCCGCCGTGCCCGCGGCCCTCGATCCGCTGGCCGGGGTGCGCGCCGACGGCGATCCGCGCACCGACGTCTACCTCACCGGCTCGGTCTTCCTGGACATCATCTTCACCGGCCTGGACTCCGCCCCGGTCCGCGGCACCGAGTCCTGGGCCCGCGGGATGGGCTCCAGCCCCGGCGGCGTCGCCAACATGGCCACCGCCCTGGCCCGGCTCGGGCTGCGCACCTCACTCGCCGCTGCCTTCGGCGACGACCACTACGGCGAGTACTGCTGGGAGGCGCTCGAACAGGGCGAGGGCATCGACCTGGCGCTGTCCCGCACGGTCCCCGGCTGGCACTCCCCGGTCACCGTCTCCATGGCGTACGAGGGCGAGCGCACGATGGTGTCGCACGGTCACGAGGCGCCACCGCCCGATTCCGCGTTCGACGGCAAGCACGCCCCCGGCTGTCCGCCGCCGTCCCGCGCCTGCATCGCCTCGCTGGTCCCGGGCCGGCGGGAGGGCTGGCTGGGCTGCGCGGCGGGCCGCGGCAGCCGCATCTTCGCGGACGTGGGCTGGGACGACAGCGGCCGCTGGGACCCGGCCGACCTCGCCGACCTGGAGCACTGCGAGGCGTTCCTGCCCAACGCCGAGGAGGCGATGCGCTACACCCGGACGGACTGCCCGCGCGCCGCGGCCCGCAAGCTCGCCGACCGGGTGCCGCTCGCGGTGGTCACGCTGGGTTCGGAGGGCGCCTACGCGGTGGACGGCCGGACCGGTGAGAGCGCCGAGGTGCCCGCGATCGCCGTGGAGGCGCTGGACCCGACCGGCGCCGGCGATGTCTTCGTCGCCGGATTCGTCACCGGCACCCTCGCCGACTGGCCGCTCACCGACCGGCTCGCCTTCGCGGGGCTGTCCGCCGCGCTGTCCGTGCAGGAATTCGGCGGCTCGCTGTCCGCGCCGGGCTGGGCGGAGATCGCCGCCTGGTGGCAGCAGGTGCGGGCCTACGAGGCGGGCGCACCGGGCGTGCTGCGCCGCCAGTACGCCTTCCTGGACGAGGTGCTGCCCGCGGCGTACCGGCCGGCGCCGCTGGCCCGTGCGGTCCCCACGATCGGCTTCCGCCGGCCGGCCTGAGCGGCCGCGGTGCCGGGCCCGGAGCGTGCGGCCGCCCCGCCCCGGGACCCTTGCGGGGTGCCCCCGCCGCCCCGTCCGCCGCCCCGCCCCGGCGGGAAAAGCCCTCGGGCCTGTCAGTGCTCCGTCGTACTCTTGTATCCCAAGGAGTCGAGTGCAGGCAGGCACCTCTTATTAGCAAAGGATGGGGGTTGAGCAGGCCACCGAGCCGCCTTATGACTCAGACACCCACGCAACCGCAGGCGCGCGCCCAGTTCACCGTCCCGGCCAAGCACCCGATGGTGACGGTCCTGGGATCCGGTGACTCCCTACTGCGCGTGATCGAAAAAGCCTTCCCGGCGACCGACATCCACGTCCGGGGCAACGAGGTCAGCGCTGTCGGTGACGCCCGGGAAGTGGCTCTCATCCAGCGCCTCTTCGACGAGATGATGCTGGTGCTCCGCACCGGACAACCGATGACGGAGGACGCAGTGGAACGGTCCATCGCCATGCTGCGCGCGGCGGAGGACGGCGAGGGCGCGGTGAGCGAGACACCCGCCGAGGTGCTCACCCAGAACATCCTCTCCAACCGCGGCCGGACGATCAGGCCCAAGACCCTCAACCAGAAGCGCTATGTCGACGCCATCGACGAGCACACCGTCGTCTTCGGCATCGGCCCGGCCGGCACCGGCAAGACCTACCTCGCCATGGCGAAGGCCGTCCAGGCGCTCCAGGCCAAGCAGGTCAACCGCATCATCCTGACCCGCCCCGCGGTCGAGGCCGGTGAGCGGCTCGGCTTCCTGCCCGGCACGCTCTACGAGAAGATCGACCCCTATCTGCGCCCGCTCTACGACGCGCTGCACGACATGCTCGACCCCGACTCCATCCCGCGCCTGATGGCCGCCGGGACGATCGAGGTCGCGCCGCTGGCGTACATGCGCGGCCGGACCCTGAACGACGCCTTCATCATTCTCGACGAGGCGCAGAACACGAACCCCGAGCAGATGAAGATGTTCCTCACCCGCCTCGGCTTCGACTCGAAGATCGTCATCACCGGCGATGTCACCCAGGTCGACCTCCCGGGCGGCACGAAGAGCGGTCTGCGCCAGGTCCGGGAGATCCTGGACGGCGTCGACGATGTGCATTTCTCCCTGCTCACCAGCAAGGACGTGGTCCGGCACAAGCTCGTCGGCCGTATCGTCGACGCCTACGAGAAGTACGACAGCCGCAACGGCACGTGAGCCGCCGGCCGGCCGCCCGGCCGGCCGGGGTCCACGACCCGCGGTCCCAGCAACCATCGGGCCGGTCCCGAGAAGCGAGAAGCAACCCTCCCCATGTCCATCGACGTCAACAACGAGTCCGGCACCGAGATCGACGAGCAGGCCATCCTGGATGTCGCCCGCTATGCCGTCGCCCGGATGCGTATCCACCCGCTCTCCGAGCTGTCCGTGATCGTCGTCGACGCCGAGGCCATGGAGCAGCTCCACCTCCAGTGGATGGACCTGCCGGGGCCGACCGATGTCATGTCCTTCCCCATGGACGAGCTGCGTCCGCCGGCCAAGGACGACGAGGAGCCCCCGCAGGGCCTCCTCGGTGACATCGTGCTGTGCCCGGAGGTCGCCAAGAAGCAGGGCGAGGAGGCGCCGACCGGGCACAGCATGGACGAGGAGCTCCAGCTGCTCACCGTCCACGGGGTGCTCCACCTCCTCGGCTACGACCACGAGGAACCGGACGAGAAGGCCGAGATGTTCGGTCTCCAGGCGGCGATCGTCGACGGCTGGCGCGCCGAGCGGGGGCTGACCGGCCCCTCTCCGGCCCCCACCGTGACCTGACGGGACAGCCCGATGACCACCCAGCTGATCGCGGTCGCGGTCCTGCTCGTCGTGATCGCCTGGCTCGCCGCCTGTGCGGAGGCCGGGCTGGCCCGGACGACCAGTTTCCGGGCCGAGGAAGCCGTCCGCTCCGGCCGTCGCGGCAGCGCCAGGCTCGCCGCCGTCGCCGCCGACCCCACCCGCTATCTCAATGTCGCCCTGCTGGTGCGGGTCGGCTGCGAGATGGCCGCCGGGGTCCTGGTGACCTACGCCTGTCTGCGTTCCTTCGACGCGACCTGGGAGGCGCTGACCGTCGCCATCGCCGTGATGGTGCTGGTCTCCTATGTCGCCGTCGGCGTCTCCCCGCGGACGATCGGCCGCCAGCACCCGCTGAACACCGCGACCGCCGCCGCCTACGTGCTGCTGCCGCTGGCCCGCATCATGGGCCCCATCCCGCAGCTGCTGATCCTCCTCGGCAACGCCCTCACCCCGGGCAAGGGCTTCCGCAAGGGCCCGTTCGCCTCCGAGGCCGAACTGCGCTCCCTGGTGGACCTCGCGGAGAAGGAGTCGCTGATCGAGGACGAGGAGCGCCGGATGGTGCACTCCGTCTTCCAGCTCGGCGACACCCTCGTCCGTGAGGTGATGGTGCCGCGCACGGATCTGGTGGCCGTCGAGCGGTTCAAGACCATCCGCCAGGCGCTGACCCTCGCCCTGCGCTCCGGCTTCTCCCGTATCCCGGTGACCGGCGAGAACGAGGACGACATCGTCGGCGTCGTCTACCTCAAGGATCTGGCCCGCAAGGTCCACATCAGCCGCGACGCCGAGAGCGAGCTGGTCTCCACGGCCATGCGCCCCGCCGTTTTCGTCCCCGACACCAAGAATGCCGGTGATCTGCTGCGGGAAATGCAGCAGGACCGCAATCATGTCGCGGTGGTGATCGATGAATACGGCGGCACCGCGGGCATTGTCACGATCGAGGACATTCTGGAAGAGATCGTCGGCGAGATCACCGATGAATACGACCGGGAACTGCCGCCCGTCGAGGATCTCGGCGACGGCCGCTATCGGGTCACCTCCCGGCTGGACATCGGCGACCTCGGTGAGCTGTACGGGCTGGTCGAGCTGGACGACGAGGACGTCGAAACCGTCGGCGGACTGCTCGCCAAGCTGCTGGGCCGGGTCCCGATCGCCGGTGCCACCGCCGAGGTCGACCTCTCCGGCGACGCCTCCGACCCGGGGCTGAAGGCGCTGCGGCTGACCGCGGAATCCCCGGCCGGCCGCCGCAACAAGATCATCACGGTGCTGTGCGAGCCGGTGCGGCCGGCGGGTGCGAGCGCCACCGAGGAGCAGTCGGCGGGCGGCCGCACCGCCGGCTGAACATCCGCGGAATTCGCCGCGTAATTCCTGGTGATACCGGGAATATTTCCCGCTGTCGCCTACCGCGCGGCTACTTATCTGCAGTGCAGCAGAAATGTTCTGAAAGCCATATCCGGAGGAACTGGATTCCGCGGCAGACGCCGTGGAAGGATCTTCAAGCGGTCGCCGGCGCGTGGCCGCAATGCGTGAGAAATCCTGTAGCGCAGGTTGCCCCGGGGCGGGGGACCGGGGCAACCACCTTCCTCCTCAGCCGCGGCGCGCCGTACGCACCGTCCGCAGCCCGGCCGCCACCAGCAGCGCGACCACCACGAGCAGCGCCGCGTCCAGGCCCAGCCCCAGCTTGATGCCGCCGAGAGTGGCGTGGGCGAAGTCGCTGCCGTCCGCCCGCAGCGCGGCGCTATGCGCCGAGGCGACGGCGCTCAGCAGCGGAATGCCGAGCGTGATGCCCACCTGCTGCGAGCTGGTGACCAGCCCGGTGGCCAGGCCCTGTTCGGCGTCCGGCACCCCGGAGGTCGCGGTCACGCCGTAGGCGATGATCGCCCACAGATGGCCGAGGCTGCCCAGGGTCACCCCGGTCAGGGCCAGCCACAGGCCGCTGCCGGTGCCCAGCCCCAGCAGCGCGGCCGTGAAACCGGCCTGGATCAGCAGCCCGGTCAGCAGGGTGCGATGGGCACCGAGCCGGCCGATGACCTTCGGGGCGACGAGACCGGCCACCGCCGAGACCACGCCCTGTACCCCGAACACCAGACCCGTGTGGAAGGGGGACAGGTGCAGCACTTCCTGGAGGTAGAGCGTCAGCAGGAAGATGACGGTGCTCATCATCGCGAAGGTCGTCAGGCCCGCCAGATTGCCCCAGGCGACGGTCCGGCGGCGCAGCATCGGCAGCGACACCAGCGGCTGCGCGGCCCGCGACTCGACCCCCACGAACGCGGCCAGCAGCCCCACCCCCGCGATCAGCGTCACCAGCACGTCCGGGCTGCCGAAGCCCTGCTCGGCGGCGGTCGACAGGGCGTAGATCAGCGACAGCAGACCGCCGGTGACGGTGACCGCGCCGGGCACGTCGATCCGCGGCCGCTCGGGATGCCGGGACTCGGCCAGCAGCGGCGGCGCCGCCGCCAGAACGGCCACCCCGGCCACGGCCAGCAGGCCCATGGTGGAGCGCCAGCCCAGCGTCTCGGTCATCACCCCGCCCAGCACCATGCCGATGGTGAAGCCCATCGAGAGCACGGTGCCGCTGATGCCCAGTGCGCGTTCCCGCTGCGGGCCCTCGGCGAAGGTGGTGGTGAGCAGCGACATCCCGGTGGGCACGATGATCGCCGCGCCCAGGCCCTGGAGCGCCCGCCCGGCCAGGAAGACCGCCGGGGACCAGGCCAGCGCGGCCAGCACCGAGGCCGCGGTGAACACCCCGAGCCCGATGAGGAACAGCCGGCGCCGCCCGAAGAGATCGGCGATCCGGCCGGACAGCAGCAGGAAACCGCCCGAGGGCAGGGCGAACGCGGTGACCGCCCACTGGAGATCGGCCTGGTCCATCCCCAGATCCCGGCCGAGCACCGGAAGCGCCACATTCAGGATGGAGAAGTCCAGCGCGACGATGAACTGCGCGCCGCACAGGAGCAGCAGGATGAGCTTGGCGCGCCCGGTCATCCGCGCGGCGGCGGGCGCGGCATCCGGGGCGGCGCCCGGCGCGGGGGCGGCGCCCTTCGGGGTATCGGGAGCAACGGTGCTGTCGGTTATCGGCATGGGACGAGGCTGCGGCCCCCGAACACCGCGTGGGGAGCGGGAACTTATCGTGGTGTCCGCACCACCAGCCACGCCGAACAGGGGGAGAACGTGGCCACGAACGCAGCCAACCCGGACACCGCGCGCCGCCGCCAGGAGCTGCGCGACTTCCTCCGCAGCCGTCGCGCCCGGGTCACCCCGGCCGAGGCGGGCCTGCCCGACGGCGGCCGCCGCCGCACCCCGGGCCTGCGCCGCGAGGAGGTCGCCGTCCTCGCCGGGGTCGGCGCGTCCTGGTACCAGTGGCTGGAGCAGGGCCGGGACATCACCGTCTCGCCGCAGGTGCTGGACTCGGTCGCCCGGGTGCTGCGGCTCAGCGGCGCCGAGCGCCGGCATCTGTACGTCCTGGCCGGGCTGAACCCACCGCTGCGGCAGGACGCCGAGGAGCTGGGCCGCAGCGATGTGTGCGCGGGCCTCCAGCGGCTGATCGACGCCTGGATGCCGTTCCCGGCGCACATCATGGACCCGTACTGGAACCTCATCGCCTTCAACGAGGCGGCGGGACTGGTGCTCGGCCACGGCCGCCCCGGGGTCTCGTCGAACTGCCTGATCGCCTTCTTCACCGACCCCGTCTACCGTGCGCGGGCGGCGAGTTGGGAGGCGAACGCCCCCACGCTCGTGGCGCAGTACCGGGCCGCGTGGTCGGCGCGGCCGGGCGACGAGGGCTTCGACGAGGTGGTCCGCGAGGGCTCGGCGCTCAGTGCGGAGTTCGCCGAGCTGTGGGGGCGCGGCGATGTGCAGGACGGCGGGACCCTCCACAAGGAGCTGGACCACCCGCTCGTCGGCGCCCTGCACTTCGAGACCACCCAGCTGCGGGTTCCGGTCCGCCCCGACCTCAACATCGTGCTGCACAATCCGCGCCCGGAGACGGACACCGCGGCCAGGCTGGCGTGGCTCACCTCTCCGGAGGGCCGGCGCGGCGGGATGTCCTCGGTCGCGGGCTGACGGCCCGGTGGAGGGCGGCCCGGTGGGCAGCCCCGGGCGGGCGGCCCGCTCTCGGCCCGGCCCGTCGCCCCTTGCCGCGGTCCTCCCGCCGCCGCGCATATGCTCGCCCGTATGAGCGAAGCCGCACCGCTGGACCCCGAAGACCGCAAGATCATCACGCTCGCGCGCTCGGCGCGGGCCCGTAACGGCGTGCCCGAGGGCGCCGCCGTCCGCGACGAGACCGGCCGCACCTATGTCGCCGGCACCGTCGCCCTGGACTCGCTACGGCTCAGCGCGCTGCAGACCGCCGTCGCGATGGCCGTCGCCAGCGGGGCCACGTCCCTGGAGGCCGCGGCCGTGGTCACCGACGCCGAGCACGCCGACGACGCCGACCGCGCGGCCGTACGGGACCTCGGCGGCCCCGATACGCCGGTGCTGGTCGCGGGCCTCGACGGCACGCTGCGCAGCACCGTCCCGGCGGGCGGGACCCCGGCCTGAGCCGGCCGGCCGTACGACGGCGCACGGGGCGGCCCACCGGCAGCGGCGGGCCGCCCCGCGCCGTTCCCGCCCCCTGCCGGCCGGCTCCGGGCCGGGATGGTCGGAGGCGCGCCCGGGATCGGGGAGAATGGGCGCCATGAGCGTTCGTACCGAGTCCTCCGCCGCGCACCGTGCGGGCTTCGCCTGCTTCGTCGGCCGTCCCAATGCCGGCAAGTCGACCCTGACGAACGCGCTCGTCGGCACGAAGGTGGCCATCACCTCCAACCGCCCGCAGACCACCCGCCACACGGTCCGCGGCATCGTGCACCGCCCCGAGGCCCAGCTGGTCCTCGTCGACACCCCCGGCCTGCACAAGCCGCGCACGCTGCTGGGCGAGCGGCTGAACGATGTCGTGCGCACCACCTGGTCCGAGGTCGATGTGATCGGCTTCTGTCTGCCCGCCGACCAGAAGATCGGCCCCGGCGACCGCTATATCGCCGGTGAGCTGGCCGACATCAAGAAGACCCCCAAGGTCGCCATCGTCACCAAGACCGACCTGGTCGACAACAAGGCACTGGCCGCCCAGCTGATCGCCATCGACCAGCTCGGCAAGGAGCTGGGCATCGAATGGGCGGAGATCATCCCGGTCTCGGCGGTGGGCGACGCCCAGGTGTCCCTGCTCGCGGACCTGCTGGTCCCGATGCTCCCGGAGAGCCCGCCGCTCTACCCCGAGGGCGACCTCACCGACGAGCCCGAGCAGGTCATGGTCGCCGAGCTGATCCGCGAGGCCGCGCTGGAGGGCGTCCGCGATGAGCTGCCGCACTCCATCGCGGTGGTCGTCGAGGAGATGCTGCCGCGCGAGGACCGCCCGGCCGACAAGCCGCTCCTCGACATCCACGCCAATGTCTACATCGAACGCCCCAGCCAGAAGGGCATCATCATCGGCCCCAAGGGCAAGCGCCTGAAGGAGGTCGGCATGAAGTCCCGCAAGCACATCGAGGCGCTGCTGGGCACGCCCGTCTTCCTGGATCTGCATGTGAAGGTCGCCAAGGACTGGCAGCGCGACCCGAAGCAGCTGCGCAAGCTGGGCTTCTGAGCCGTCCCGGCCCGGGGCCCGGCCGACGGCCCTGCGCCACGCCCCGGATCCGGCGCCCCGGCCCCTACGCCACGCCCCGGATCCGCCGCACCAGCAACGCCCCCAGCAGCCCGATCCCCGCCGCGACGCCGTACAGCACCCGGTAGCCGCCGAGGTGCTGCACGATCGGCGCGGCCAGCACCGGGGCGGCCACCTGCGGCAGCGCGTTGGCGATATTGATGACGCCCAGGTCCTTGCCGCGGTCCGCGGCGGCCGGCAGCACCTGCGTCATCAGCGCGAAGTCGACGGAGGTGAAGACGCCGAAGCCGACCCCCAGCAGCGCCGCGGCACACACCGCCCCCGGCCAGGTCTGCCACCCGGCCAGCAGCCCGGTCGCCACCGTCATGAGCACCCCGGCCCACAGCACGAACGGCTGCCGGCGTCCGATCCGGTCGGACCAGAAGCCTCCGACGACGACCGTGCCGAGCAGGGTCACCGCGTTGACGGCGGTGAGCACCAGCACCCCGCCGTCCGGGTCCGGCCGGTGCAGCACATCCCGCAGGTAATACAGCAGGTACAGCAGGGCCAGCGCGTTGCCGAGGTTGATCAGGAACCGGGTCAGCCAGGCCCACGCCAGATCGGGGTGGCGGCGCGGGCTGATCCGGAACCCGGCGAGCAGGGCCCGCGGGCGCAGCGCGGGACGCCGCCCGGCCGGCAGCACCGGGTCCCGGTGCAGCAGCACGTACGGGAGGGCGCCCAGCACCGTGCAGCCGGCGCAGGCGAGATAGCCCGCGACCACCCCGCCCGCGACCGTCGCCAGCCCCGTCCCGGCCACCACCCCGAGGATCTGCGCGGCCCCCAGCCAGCCGCCCACCGCCCCGCGCTTTCCGTGCGGCACCCGGTCGGGCACCGCCGCCGTGATCGCCGCGAACGCCGCGTTGAGGGTGAGCTGCACCAGACACCACCCCAGCGCCATCCCCGCCACCGTGCCCGCCCCGGCCAGCAGCACCAGCGCCCCGGCCCCGCCCAGCACCCCCGCGAGGATCCACGGGGTGCGCCGCCCGAACCGCGAGGCCGTACGGTCCGACAGCGCCCCGAACAGCGGGTTGGCCACCATCGAGACGACGGCCCCGGCGCCCGTCACCCACGCCAGCACCGACTCCTTCGCGATGCCCGGCGGCGCGAGTTCCGCGGCCTGGAGGGCGAGCAGGATCTGCAGGGGCCCGTACCAGCCGACCCAGATCGCCCCGTTGGCCAGCGACAGGGCGGCGGTCCACCCTCCTCCGACCGGCTCCGTCGGCTCCGTGAGCGCCTCCGGAGCGGCGGCGCCGCTCATCCCCGGGCCTGCTCCCGGAGGGCGTCACGCAGCCAGCGGAACGAGGCCTTGGGGGTCCGCTCCAGCGTCTCGTAGTTCACATGCACCAGCCCGAACCGCCGGGCGTACCCCTCGGCCCATTCGAAGTTGTCCATCAGTGACCAGACGAAGTAGCCCCGGACATCCACCCCGGCCGCCATGGCCTGGTGCAGCGCCCGCAGATGCCCGTCCAGGAACGCGATCCGCTCGCCGTCCTCGATGCCCTCGTAGGAGCACCCGTTCTCGGTGATCACGACCGGCGGCAGCCGATCGCCGTACCGCTCCTGGAACGACACCAGCAGCTCGGTGAGCGCCGCCGGCACCACCGGCCAGCCGAAGTCGGTCCGCGGATACCCCTCGATCTCCTGGGGCGCGAAGGGCAGTTCGGGCGGCAGCCGGATCCCGCCGAAGTCGGCCGCCGCCACCCCCTCGGCCCCCGGGGCGCCCACCAGTGTCGGCTGGTAGTAGTTGATCCCGTACCAGTCCAGCGGTTGCGCGATGACCTTCAGGTCCTCGGCGACCGGCCCCGGCAACAGGGCCGCCAGCTCCTCGTCCGGATACCGCCCCAGCAGCACCGGCTCCGCGAACAGCCGGTTGAGCAGCAGGTCATAGAGATCGGCGGCCGCGGTGTCCGCCTCCGACGCGCTCGCCGTCCACGTCGGCCCGTGCGAATTGGCGATCCCGATGCTCGTCGCCCCGCGGGCCCGCAGCGCCTGTACGGCGAGGCCGTGCCCCAGCAGCTGGTGATGTGCCGCAGGCAGCGCCTCGAACAGCAGCTGCCGCCCCGGAGCGTGCTGCCCCAGCCCGTAACCCAGCAAGGTCAGTTCGGCGGGCTCATTGAGCGTGATCCACCGCTCGACCCGGTCCCCGAGCCGCTCCGCCACCACGTCCGCGTACGCCGCGAACTTCTCGGCCGTCTCCCGGACGAGCCACCCGCCGCCCTCCTCCAGCGCCTGCGGGGTGTCCCAGTGGAACAGCGTCGGCACCGGCGCGACCCCCGCCGCCAGCAGCGCGTCCACCAGCCGGTCGTAGAAGTCCAGGCCCGCCCTGCTGACCGCCCCGCTCCCGTCCGGCACCACCCGCGGCCAGGCCACCGAGAACCGGTACGCCCCGACCCCGAGCTCCTTCAGCAGCGCCACGTCCTCCGGGTACCGGTGGTAGTGATCGGTCGCCACCCGCGGATCCGACCCGTCCTTGATCCGCCCCGCCCCCGCCGCGAACACATCCCACGCGGACCGCCCCCGCCCGCCTTCCGCCACCGCGCCTTCGATCTGCGCGGCGGACGTGGACACCCCCCAGACGAAGTCACGGGGGAAGCGGGGCAGGGCAGCGGGCACCGGCTCGGTCGTCATGAACCGGATCTTTGTAACCGGCGGTAACGGTGTCAAGAGGGCGGTGCGGTACGGGAGTTGAAGGGCCGCGGGGGCGGCCCCGCGCATCGCCCCGCGACGGTGCTAGGCGCCTTCCTTCATCACCTTCGTGATCAGCGACCGCTGTTCCTTGGTGAGGCGCGGGTCGGAGCAGTAGACCGTCCGGCCGTCGACCGTGATCTGGTAGCTGAAGCCGTCCGGGACCCCTACCGGGGGTTCGGTGCGGGCGGTGGCGACGGCCTCTTTGGCCAGGTCCTGCCAGTCATCGGCGTCGGGGCGGCCCGAGGTGTCGATCTCGGCGCGGCGGTCGACGCCCGCGAAGCCTCCGGTGCGATGGACATGAATGCGCATAACGGACTCCTCCGACGTCTTCGACGGACTCCTACCCCGTAAGGCCACGGTAATCGTGCCCGGGGCGGAAGGCGCTGCCGAATTCCCGCCCCGGGCACGCGGTGCCGCTACTTCGTGGTGACGCCGACCTGTGTCCAGGCCTTGATCATCGCCTCGTGCTCGTCGCCGGCGCCGAAGCGGGCCTGCGCGGCCTTGACCGTGAGGGCGGCGAAGTCGGCGAAGGTGGCGGTATGGGTGAGCTCGCCGCCGGTCAGCACGTCGTACCAGACCTGCCCGGCGCGCTCCCAGGCCTTGCCGCCGATGGCGGTGGCGGCCAGGTAGAAGGCGTGGTTGGGGATGCCGGAGTTGATGTGCACGCCGCCGTTGTCGTCGGTGGTGCGGACATAGTCCTTCATGGCGGCGGGCTGCGGGTCCTTGCCGAGGACGTCATCGTCGTAGGCGGTGCCCGGGGCCTTCATCGAGCGCAGGGCGGTGCCGGTGACGTTCGGGCCGAGCAGGTCGGCGCCGATCAGCCAGTCGGCCTGGTCGGCGGTGTGGCCGAGGGCGTACTGCTTGATCAGTACGCCGAAGACATCGGAGACCGACTCGTTGAGGGCGCCGGACTGGCCCTGGTAGTCGAGGTTGGCGGTGTACTGGGTGACCCCGTGGGTGAGCTCGTGGCCGATCACGTCGACGGGGATGGTGAAGTCCTTGAACAGGTCGTTGTCCCCGTCGCCGAAGACCATCCGCTCGCCGTCCCAGAAGGCGTTGTCGTACCGCCGGCCGTAGTGGACGGTCGCGTTGAGCGGCAGGCCGGCGCCGTCGATGGACTTACGGCCGTAGACCTTGAGGTAGAGCTCGAAGGTGGCGCCCAGGCCGGCGTGGGCGCGGTTGACGGAGGCGTCCTTGGAGGGGCCGTCGGACTCGCTGCGGACCTTCTTGCCGGGCAGGTCCTCGCGGTGCCGGGCGTCGTAGATGGTGCGGTTCGGCTTGTCGGCGTCGGCGCCGGGCTCGCCGGGGGTGAGGCCGCCGCGGGCGGCGATCGCGCGGCGCTCGGTGCGCGCCACGTGGTCGTGCTCCAGGGTGCGGCGGGCGGGCTCGTGCCGCTCCGGGTCGTCGGACTGGGCCAGGTTGTCGAGGATGTGCGGCGGGATGATCGTGCAGAAGACGGGCGTGTGGCCGGTGGCGGGATCTGGCTGCGCGTCGTTGAGGTCCATGCACAAAAGGTGGCACTGTGTAATGCCGCTGTCACTGCCTGCGTCCAAGATTCCCGTAAAAGTGTGGTTGGTCGCATTTAGGTCGTAACGTCCGTCCGGTCCCGCATACTGATACGCGACCGCCGGACAGGGCGTACCTCGGCTAGGGTGCTGTGCATCATGCGTTTCGGGCTGCTTCTCCTTAGCTGCCGCGGCGAGGGCCTGTAGTCGTAGGCCGACCCCCTCCCCGCGGAGTTCGGTGTTGCGATCTATCGCCCCGTCGGCCTCTCCCTCGCTCTTCCGGAGCAGGGGGACCCCAGCGGACATACGAGGAGCCCTACGCACCATGACGAATCCGTCGAGCCCCGCAGGTCATGCCGTCGGCCGACCCACCCCGGTCACCAACGCGACGCAGCTCCAGCGGCCCTCCGGAATGCCGGTCCACAAGTACGGCCGCTACGAGGCGGTCGACATCCCCGACCGGACCTGGCCGGACAACCGCATCACCGTCGCGCCCCGCTGGCTCTCCACCGACCTGCGGGACGGCAACCAGGCGCTGATCGACCCGATGTCGCCGGCCCGTAAGCGCGAGATGTTCGACCTGCTGGTACGCATGGGCTACAAGGAGATCGAGGTCGGCTTCCCGTCCTCCGGGGAGACCGACTTCGCGTTCGTCCGCTCGATCATCGAAGAGGGCGCCATCCCCGAGGACGTGACGATCTCCGTCCTGACGCAGGCCCGCGAGGAGCTGATCGAGCGGACGGTGGAGTCGCTGCGCGGCGCCCACCGCGCCACCGTCCACCTGTACAACGCGACCGCTCCCACCTTCCGCCGGGTCGTCTTCCGCGGCTCGAAGGAGCAGGTCAAGCAGATCGCCGTGGACGGCACCCGGCTGGTCATGGAGTACGCCGACAAGATCCTCGGCGACGAGACGATCTTCGGCTACCAGTACAGCCCGGAGATCTTCACCGACACCGAGCTGGACTTCGCGCTGGAGGTCTGCGAGGCGGTCTGTGACGTCTGGCAGCCCGAAGAGGGCCGCGAGATCATCCTGAACCTGCCCGCCACCGTCGAGCGCTCCACGCCGTCCACGCACGCCGACCGCTTCGAGTGGATGTCGCGCCACCTGTCCCGGCGCGAGCACGTATGCCTGTCCGTGCACCCGCACAACGACCGGGGCACCGCGGTCGCCGCCGCCGAGCTGGCGATCATGGCGGGCGCCGACCGTATCGAGGGCTGTCTGTTCGGGCAGGGCGAGCGCACCGGCAATGTCGACCTGGTGACGCTGGGCATGAACCTCTTCTCCCAGGGCGTCGACCCGCAGATCGACTTCTCGCAGATCGACGAGATCCGTCGCACCAGCGAGTACTGCAACCAGATGGAGATCCACCCGCGCCACCCCTATGCGGGCGATCTGGTCTACACCGCCTTCTCCGGCTCCCACCAGGACGCCATCAAGAAGGGCTTCGACGCCATGGAGGCCGAGGCGGCCGCCGCCGGCAAGACCGTGGACGACATCGAGTGGGCGGTCCCGTACCTGCCCATCGACCCCAAGGACGTCGGCCGCTCCTACGAGGCGGTCATCCGCGTCAACTCGCAGTCCGGCAAGGGCGGCATCGCCTACGTCCTGAAGAACGACCACAAGCTGGAACTGCCGCGCCGGATGCAGATCGAGTTCTCCCGGATCATCCAGGAGAAGACCGATACCGAGGGTGGCGAGGTCACGCCGGCCGCCATCTGGTCGGCCTTCCAGGACGAGTACCTGCCCAACCCCCAGAACCCGTGGGGCCGCATCCAGGTCAAGAACGGCCAGACCACCACCGACAAGGACGGCGTCGACACCCTCACCGTCGAGGCCGAGGTGGACGGTGCGGAGACGGTGCTGGTCGGCACCGGCAACGGCCCGATCTCCGCGTTCTTCCACGCCCTCCAGGGCATCGACGTCGACGCGCGGCTGCTGGACTACCAGGAGCACACCATGAGCGAGGGCGCCTCCGCTCTGGCCGCCTCGTACATCGAGTGCGCGATCGGTGACAAGGTCCTGTGGGGCATCGGCATCGACGCGAACACCACGCGCGCCTCGCTGAAGGCCGTGGTCTCCGCCGTGAACCGCGCGGGCCGCTGACGCCCGGCACCGGCCGCCCCCTCCGGCGCCCCCGCGACTCCTTCCGAGCCGCGGGGGCGCCGTTGTGCGACCCCGCCACCTGAAGGTGGGGTTTGGACTCCACCCCACTCACCGTGCGTAAGTGGCTCAGTACGTTTGGTGATAAGCGCTCGTCGGACCGGCCGCGGCGCGGACACCAAGGACGTGCAGATGAGCAGATATGGCATGCCCGCCCTCTCCCGGCTGGCTGTCGCGGCGGTTGCCTCGCTCGCCGTGGTGGCCTCCGCGTTCGCCCCGGCGGCGTCCGGGGTCCCGGCCCGGACGGCGGACCGTCCGGAATACGTGGCGCTCGGCGACTCCTACAGCGCCGGGGTGTTCGTCCGGCCCTGGGAGGAGCACGACGGCTGCGGCCGCTCCGGGCGCAACTACCCGCACCAGGTGGCCGGTCAGCTCGGATTCGCGCTGACGGACAAGACCTGCGGGGCCGCCGAGGTGGTCGACGGGGTCCTCGGGCCCCAGCCGGCCGCCAAGATTCACGGACCGCCGACCATCCCGCCCCCGGGCGGCTGGTCCGATCTGCCCCCGCAGATCGAGGCGTTGTCCCCGGACACCGATTACGTGACCGTCGGCGTCGGCGGCAACTCCCTCGGCTTCGGGCCCATCGTGACCAAGTGCCTCGAACTGGGCATCACCAAGCCCCTCCAGCCGAAGCCCTGTACCGACCACTACAGCGACGGCGGTCCGGGCGAGGACTGGCTGGAGGAGCGGTTCAGCCGGCTCGACACCGACTTCGCCCACATGATGACGGTGATCCACCGGCGCGCACCGCAGGCACGGGTCGCCGTCGTGGGGTATCCGGCCATCGTTCCGGACAACTCCGGCTGCACCTTCGGGCGCTGGAACCAGCTCGGCAGCGTCAAGAAGGGCGATATGCCCTGGCTCGACGGGCTCGAACTGCGCCTGAACGCACTGCTGGAGAAGCAGGCCGCCTACCACGGCGCGAGTTATATCGACACCTACGGGCCGAGTGCCGCGCACGGGGTGTGCGCGAGCGGCGACGCGAAGTGGATGTACGGCATCAAGGACGACCTCACCGGTGACGGCAATCAGACCGACCCGCCGACGCAGCTGTGCCGGTCCTTCCCCGGTACCGGCGAGGCCTGCACCTTCGTCCACCCCAACGCCCACGGCCTGGACAACCAGACGCGGCAGGTGGCCCGGGCGCTGATGACCTCGTAACGCCGATGACCCCGTAAGGCTGATGACCCCGTAAGGCTGACGCCGGTCCCGGCGCCGCCGGGTTTTTGGCCAAGCCGGAGCCCGCCGCGAGCGGCCCCCGCAGCCGCCCCGCCCGTTGCCCGCCTCCTGATGGCCATGCTCTTCACGGCGTCCATAGGCCCCGCCCCCTACCGTCCGGAGGGGCGGGGTCCGCGTCATCCGGCCAGTTGTCCGGTACGAGGTGCTGACGCCGCATCACGTATGTGGCTAACATCACGTCCAATGCGACGAGGGGGCCATGCAGGTACCTCCCGTGTCCGGAGGGGCACGGGTGAGTTACGGAGGGCTGACGTGATGCACAAGATGTGTGTGATGGGCGTGCGCACGTCCTGGCGGACCGTCGCCGATGGCGAGTTCTTCTGCCCGGACTGCGGCGGGGACCGCAACTACCTCCGCCGGACCGGCCGTCGCCGGCTCACCCTCCTCGGCCTCCCGCTGCTCTCCCGCGGCCCCGCCGGCCCGGTCCTGGAGTGCTCCGCCTGCCGCGGCCACTTCGGCCCGGACGCCCTGGACCACCCCACCACCCTCCGCTTCTCCGCGATGCTCCGGGACGCCGTCCACACCGTCACCCTCGCGCTGCTGGCCGCCGGCGGCACCTCCTCCCGCGCGGTCCGCGACACCGCCGTCGACACGGTCCGCGCGGCCGGCTTCGCGGACTGCTCCGAGGACGAGCTGCTGACCCTGCTCGCAGCCCTCGCCGCCGACACCGGCCGGCTGACCGGCACCTATGACGCGGTCACCGGCGGTCACTGCGGCCCCCAGGGCCTGGACCCGTGCGGCACCGCGCTGGCCATAGAGCTCCACGAGGCGCTGGAGCCGCTCGCCCCGCACCTCGCCCCGGCGGGCCGCGAAGCGCTCCTCCTCCAGGGCGCCCGGATCGCCCTCGCCGACGGCTCCTACACCCCCGCGGAACGCGAGGTGCTGAGCACCGTCGGCAGCGCCCTGACGCTGCGCCCCGCCGAGATCAACCAGCTGCTGGCCGCGGCGCGTACGCCGTCCTGAGGGCGGCAGCCGAAGACCCCGCCACCCGGGCAGGGTGACGGGGTCGGGTGCCGGAGAGCGGCGGGCCGCCCAAGGGCCTTCTCAGGCCCACTTCAGGCCGGTCTCAGGCCCGCCTCAGGACGGGTTCACGCCGGGGTCAGACGGACCGGCAGGGTGCGCAGACCGCCCGAGATGAAGCCGCTGGTGGGCTCCAACTCCTCGCCCGGGGTGGCCAGTTGGAGGTCCGGGAAGCGGGCGAAGAGGGCCGGGAGGGCGATCCGGGCCTCCATACGGGCCAGCGGGGCGCCGAGGCAGTGGTGGACGCCGTGGCCGAACGCCAGATGCTCCTGGTGGGAGCGCCGGATGTCGAAGTCGGCGGCGGTGTCGCCATGGAACGCGGCATCCCGGCCGGCCGCCGCGTACGCCGGGAGGATCGCCTCGCCCTTGCGGATCGTCGGGCCGTCCGGGATCTCGATGTCCTCCACGGCGAAGCGGAGGGGGAGCGCGGCGATGCTGGGGGCCCAGCGGAGGGTCTCCTCGATGACGTCGTTCCAGGAGACCTGGCCAGACCGCACCAGTTCGAGCTGCTCGGGGTGGGTCAGCAGGGCGTGCACCGCGTTGCCGAGGAGATCGACGGTGGTCTCGTGACCGGCCCCGATGACGAGCAGCAGGGTGTCCAGCAGCTCCTGCTCGGTCATCTGCTGGCCCTCGTCGTCGCGCGCGCAGACCAGCAGGCTGGTGAGGTCGTCCGCCGGGTGCTCGCGCTTGGTGGCGACCAGGTCGGACAGCAGCGCATGGACGGCCGCGCCGGTGGCGCCGGCCTGCTCCGGGGTGGCCGTGGTGTCCATGATGGCCGTGACCAGGCGGGCGAGTTCGCCGCGCTTCTCGCCCTCGGGGAAGCCGAACAGCTCGCAGATGACCTGCATGGGCAGCGGGTGGTTGAACCGCTGCCGCAGGTCCAGCGGCTCGCCCGCGGGGTGCGCGGCGAGGTCGTCCAGCAGCGCCGCGGTGATGCTCTCCACCCGCGGGCGGATGGCGTCGGTACGGCGGGCCGTGAACGCCGGGGCGATCAGCTTGCGCAGCCGCCGGTGATCGGCGCCGTACGCGGTGAACATGTTGGTGACGCCGATCCAGTACTGGAGCCAGCTGCTGCGGATCTCCTCACGCTGCCACTCCGGCCAGTGGTCCCGGGGGTTCTTCGAGACCCGGTCGTCGGTCAGCAGCTGCTTGAGCAGGGAGTGGCTGGTGACCGTCCAGGCCTCGATACCGCCGGGCAGTTCGGTCCGGGCCACCGGGCCTAGTGCGCGGAGGCGGGCTGCCTCCCCGTGGATGTCGCTTCCGACCGGGTCGATGACGAAGGGCTGCTGTCCCTGTTGTGCCATGGAGTGGCTCCTGCCTGGTCGGGGGTGATCGGGGTGAAGCGGGCCGGGAGCGCGACCAGAGCCCGGTGGAACGCGCCGTTGCGCCACTGCAACGTGCCGGGGTCCACGGCGAGTTCGATGTCGGAGAGCCAGGCCGTGAGCCGCTCGATCGCCGTGGTGGCGATCAGCAGCGCATGCCGCTTCACGGGACAGGCGTGCGGGCCCGCCGCCCAGGCGAGGTGCGAGCCGCCGCCCGACCCGGGCGTCCCCAGCGACGTGGTGTCGAACTGGCTGTTCGCCGCCGCGTACGACACCATCACCAGCTGCCCCTTGCGCACCCACGTCCCGTGGAAGAAGACGTCCCGGACCGGGAAGTGCGCGGAGTAGTTCGTCAGCGGCGGGTCGTTCCACAGCACCTCGTTGATGGCGTCGTGCGCGGTCAGCGCGCCACCGGACAGGGTGTTGTAGTAGCGGTCGTCGGACAGCATCCGCGACAGCGCGTTGCCGATGAGGTTGGCGAGCGGTTCGTTGCCCGCGCCCATCGTGAGGAGGATGTTGTGGATCAGCTCCTCGTCGCTCAGCCCGTTGGGGTGGTCCATGAACCAGGACGTCAGGTCCAGCCCGCGCTCGGCCTTCTTCGAGCCCACCAGCTCCATGATGTAGTTGGTGAACGCCTCGTTGGCGGCCGCGGCCTCCTCCGGGGAGGTGCCGTCGAGCATCCCCGCGATGGCCTCGATCAGCCGCTCGCTGTAGGAATCGGGCATCCCGAAGAGGTTGTTGAACATCAGCAGCGGGATCAGCCGCGCGTAGTCGCCGATCAGATCGACCTCGCCGTGCGCCCCGAAGCGCCGGATCAGGGTGTCCGCGGCGTGGTGGACACGGGCCCGCAGCTCATGCGGCTCGACGAGCTTGAAGCTGTCAACGATGACGTCCCGGTAGCGGACGTGCGCCGGCCCGTCGGCGTAGAAGACATTGGGACGCCACATCAGCATCGGCATCACCGGCGAGTCCGCCGGGACGGTGGTCATCCACTCACGCGAGTCCTTGGACCAGGTGGCGTCGTCGTGCAGCAGGTCGAGGGCCGCCCGGTAGTCGGTGACCAGCATCGCGGTCACCTCCGGCGCGATCTCGACCGGCGCCAGCGCGCCGTACTGGCGCAGCTGCGCGTAGATGCGGTGCGGGTCGGCGGCGAAGTCCGGTCCGTAGAGCTTCACCGGCGTCTGGGCGTCGGGCTGCGCCGGTGCCTGCTGGTACGGGGCGGCGTGCGCCGGGCAGCCCGGTGGCGGTGCGGCTCCCGGCTGGTGCGGGGAAGTCACGGGTTCGGGTTCTCCTCGGGGGTGTGGGCCAGGACGTGCCCGACGAGCGCGATCAGCGCGTCGACGGACTGCTCCCGGTCGCGGGCGTCGCACAGCACCAGCGGCGTCTCGGGGTGCAGATCGAGCGCCTCGCGGAGCTTTTCGACGTCGTACTCGGGCGCGTCGGGGAAGGTGTTGACCGCGACCGCGTAGCGCAGTCCGGCCTCCTCGACGATGTCCATGACCTCGAAGGAGTCCGCCAGCCGGCGGGTGTCCGCGAGGACCAGGGCGCCCAGTGCGCCGCGGGCGATGTCCTGCCACAGGGGACGGAAGCGCTTCTGTCCGGGCGTGCCGAACAGATACAGCGCCAGGTCCCCGGGCAGGGTCAGCCGCCCGAAGTCGATGGCGACGGTGGTGGTGGTCTTCTCCCGGACTCCGGCGAGATCGTCGACGGCGGCACCGGTCTGGGTCATGACCTCTTCGGTGTGCAGCGGCGGGGTTTCCGACAGCGCACGGATGAGGGTGGTCTTGCCGACCCCGAACGGTCCCGCGATCAGCAGTTTGAGCAGCGTCTGGTTCTCGCCGGAGAGGTACATGTTGCCGGTGCTCACGCCGGTGCCGGGGCTAGGACTTGAGAGAGCGGAGTCCATCGAGAACCCTCTCCAGGATGTGTCGGTCGAATTGCTCGGCTTCGGGGATGGGGGCCCGGGCGTGCAGCCGCCCGGCGTCGACGAGATCGGCCACCAGCACCTTCACCACGCTCACGGGCAGGTGAAGGTGGGCGGCGACCTCGGCCAGAGACAGCGCCCCGGGCTGAAGCAGCTCCAGGATGCGGTGCTCCTCCGGGCGTACCTCGCTGGTGATCGGCATCCCCACGCTGTGCAGCAGGGTGAGCCGGTCCAAGGTGTTGCGGCTGGGCTGGGCGCGTCCACCGGTCGCCAGATAGGCCGGTACGAGGCGCCTGCCGCTGCTCTGGCGGGGGGTCATACCGGGTTGCCGAGGTCCCGCGCCCGGCTGTTCATGACCTTGTTGCCCAGGGTCGTCACCTGGACCTGCATGTGGTGCGCGACCACACCCATGTTCACCTCCGGGCCGGCGAAGACGGCCAGGCAGGTGTTCTCGCCGGCCGGTATCGCGAAGACGAAGCCTTCATCGGACTCGATCACGGTCTGCCGCAGCCGGGTGTCGTCCTTCTCGGCGAACGCCGCGGTGACGGCCCGGCCCGCGCCCTGGAGCGCGGACATCATCGCGGCGACACCCTCGGCGGAGTCCCGCTTCAGACCGGGTGAGCAGCCCTCGATGAATCCGTCGCCGGAGATGACGGCTGCGTGAATAACATGCGGCAACTCCAAGAGGGGTGCCAGCACCCAGGACTTGTCCTCGGCAACACGGCGGCGGGTGGGGCTGTTCATGACTAAGCGTTCCCTTCGGGACTGCGAGGGGGTTCTGAATGGGCGGCTGCCCGGCCGGATTCGGTACCGCGCTGGAGCGCGGCCCAGCGGGTTCCGGTCTCCTCCGGGGAGCGCTCGGGAGCCGACTCGGTGCGCGCGGCACGCTCGTCGGGTTCGGACACGGGCTTACGGCGCCGGCGGCGCGGGAGTTCGCCCTCGGCCTGCTGGGCCGGTGCCTCGTAGGAGGGGGCGGGCTGCGCGGCGGGCGCGGGCTGCGCGGCGGCGGCCGGGGGCGGCGTCGCCGAACCGGTGGGCAGCACGGAGGCGGAACGATCCGGCACCGCGGGACGGTGCGGCAGAGGAGCCATCACGGACATCGGCTGCGCGCTCTCGTCGAGGACGGTGAGGAGCGGGTCACCCGGGATATACACGACCGCCCGCACGCCGCCGTACGGGGACGGCTCGACATGCACCCCGTAGCCGTACTGGCGCACCAGCTGACCGGCCGCCGCGAATCCGGACCGCGGCGGGTCACCGAGCTGGGTGAGCAGCAGGTCCTCGTCACCCGACAGCAGCTCCATCGCCGCCTTGATCTCGTCGTCGTGCATCCCGACGCCGTAGTCGTCGATGATGACCGAGGCGCCGCGATTGCCCTGCTGGAGGGTGATGGTGACGGGCAGTTCACGGTGCGAGTGGTGCAGCGCGTTGGCCAGCAGCTCGGTCACGGTGATCGCGATCGGCTCCACCGCCCGCGCGACCACGGCGATCGGGTCACGCAGCTGATTGCTGATGTTCACCCGCTCGTAGCCGCGCAGCCGGGAGGTGGCTCCGACGACCAGCTCGGCGAGGTAGGAGTCCTCGCGGGTCAGCCCCGGCCAGGCGCCGCACACGACACCGGTGGCCTGAATGCGCCGCAGCGCCTGCTCGTTGAGGAAGTCGGCGTTCAGCAGGTCCTGGGCGATGTTCGGGTCGTCGTAGCGGTGCTGCATCTCCTGGAGCGCCGTCTGGAGCTGGTAGAGCAGCGCCTGGATGGTGGTGGTCGCCCCGCGGAGCGTGGACTGCGCGGCGGCGTCGACCCGCGCCCGCTCCTTGGTGATCGCGTCGCTGACCTGCTCCAGTACGGCGTTCAGCGCCTGGTCCGTCTCCGACCCGGCGAACCGCGCGTCCAGCAGCCCCGGGACGGGCACATGGGGATGTGCCAGTGCCAGCGTCAGCTCGGGGAGCCGGGTACCGGCCAGATGCCGGATCTCGGCCTCGGTGGCGCGCAGCCGGGCCGTCAGCTCCGTATTGCTGCGGAGCGTGGCGCTGTTCTGTTCCTCAGCGGCGGACAGACGCTTTCTCAGATCGGCGCGCTGCCTGCCCGCACGGATCGAGAGCGCCGCCAGGACCACGGCGGCGGCCGTACCTGCGCTGAGGCACCACAACAGCGCCTCCGGTATGGATGTCATCGAGATCCTCAATTGGGTACTGACGGGATCGGCCGGCCTTCACGGCGGTGTGTTGCCGAACTTCACGGGATGCTACCGGGCGGTTGACGACCCGTGAGGGCCCCTGGCACAGGGCGACTGAGAAGTACGGAAGGTCGTCTTCCGCCCACGATGACCCGGACCATAACGTGATGTGGCCCCGTCATCCAGCGGGATGGCGGGGCCTTTGTGAGCCTGTTGTGTGCGGGCGGTGAAAGCTGGTCAGGCGCCCCGGAAATGCCCGTCTTTGACGGCCTCGGCGAACGCGGCCCAGGCGGCCGCGGCGAAGACGATCGCGGGGCCGTGGGGGGTCTTGCTGTCGCGGACGGGGACGATGCCGGGGTGGGCGTCCGAGACCTCGACGCAGCTGCCGCCGTTGCCGTCGCTGTAGCTGCTCTTGCGCCAGGCGGCGGCGCCGGGGAAGTCTTGGGCGACCTCGATGCAGTTGCCGCCGTTGCCGTCGCTGTAGCTGCTCTTACGCCAGTGGGCGGTGCTCAGGTCGAACTCGCGCATCGTCTGTAGTCCTCCGCCGCCGATTCGATCAGGGTCAGGGACGCCCTCGGCGATAGAGCGGCGGCCCTGACCTGATCGTAGCTCTCCCGCACGCGCTTCACCGAGGCCGGATCGTCCAGCAAATTCCCCGAATACACGGCTTCTGTATAGGCGGTTGGCGGGGAGTCCTCGAACTCCATGAGCGTCAGCATGCGACCCATGAGGGGGCACGCCCCGGCTGCGAACGGAAGGACCTGCACGAGGATCTTCCGTTCGCGTGCGAGCTGCGTGATGTGCTCCAACTGCTCACCCATTACGGCTGGCCCGCCCACCGGCACCCGTAGAACGGCCTCGTGCAGCACTGCCCAGTACAGAGGCCGAGTGAGTTCCTTGAGGATGGTCGCCCGGTCCAGTCGGGCGTGGGCTGTCTCCTCGATGTATGCGTCGGCCGCGAACGGGTTGTCCGCGAGCGTGAGCGCCTGTGCGTACCCCGCTGTCTGCAACAAGCCAGGCACGATCATCGACTCGAACTCGCAGATCTTCGTCGCCAACGGTTCCAGCTCCGCCGCTGCCGCGAAGTAATCCGCGTACCGCTGGTCATCGATCAGCTTCCGCCAGGTCCGCTCGAAAAAGCCATCGGTTTGTAGAGCTCCGTCGATCCGCACTGCCACATCCAGCTGCGGCTTCCGGAACGCCTGCTCGAACTGGCTGATGTAGCCGCCGGATACGAAGACCAGCCGCCCCAGGGCCTCCTGGGTCAAGTGGGCCTCCTCCCGACGGCGCTTGAGTTCCGCGCCCCAGAACTCCCACGCCGCCTGTCGCGAAGCTTGGGCCATCGCTGACTCCCGTTCTCATCCCGGCAGTTGTATTGCCGACCTCCTTGTCCAGCCTAGTTCCGCACCGTCACGCTCTGAATGCGAACAGTGAAACCCCTCACGGAAAGTGCGGACGATCATGAATCAGCCCAAGGAAGTGGAAACCGTCACGACGGATCTGCGGGAATCCCTCGCCCGCGTCGGCATCGTGCTGCCCTCCCTGCGCCCCGACCCCGTTTCGTACGAGCATCGGTATCTGCCGCCGCTCGTGGAGCTGGGGCGCTGCACGATGGATGTCGCCCAGCGGCTGACCCGTGCGCTCGACGGGGTCCCGCCGTGTCCTGCCGAGTCCGCGCCGCACCCGCGGGACACCGTCACCGAGCGGCTGAGCGCCGCGACCGCCTACGTCAACGCACGCAGCCGGGGCGAACGGGCCTGAGGGACGTCCGTCCCCGCCCATGCGCGAGAATGGCGCCATGAGTCTGTTCCGCGACGACGGCATCGTGCTGCGCACCCAGAAGCTGGGTGAGGCGGACCGGATCATCACGCTGCTCACCCGGGGGCACGGCCGGGTCCGTGCGGTGGCCCGTGGGGTGCGGCGGACGAAGTCGAAGTTCGGGGCGCGGCTGGAGCCGTTCTCGCATGTCGATGTGCAGTTCTATGCCCGCGGCAGCGAGCTGATCGGGCGCGGGCTGCCGCTGTGTACGCAGAGCGAGACGATCGCGGCGTACGGCGGGGGGATCGTCACGGACTACGCGCGCTACACGGCCGGGACGGCCATGCTGGAGACCGCCGAGCGGTTCACCGATCACGAGGGCGAGCCCGCCGTGCAGCAGTATCTGCTGCTGGTCGGCGGGCTGCGGACGCTGGCCCGTGGGGAGCACGAGCCGCATCTGGTGCTGGACGCGTTCCTGCTGCGCTCGCTCGCCGTCAACGGCTACGCGCCGAGTTTCGACAGCTGTGCGCGGTGCGGGCTGCCCGGCCCCAACCGGTTCTTTTCGGTCGCGTCGGGCGGGGTGACCTGTGGTGACTGCCGGGTGCCGGGGAGCGTCGTACCCTCCTCTGAGGCCATCGGGCTCCTGAGTGCGCTGCTGACCGGCGACTGGGAGACCGCGGACGCCTGCGAGGCCCGTCATGCCCGGGAGGGCAGCGGCCTCGTCACGGCGTATCTGCACTGGCATCTGGAGCGGGGCCTGCGCTCTCTCCGGTACGTAGAGAAATAGCGAACACGACCTTCCAGGCGAATACGCCTCTCAAGACCTCTAGGAGCAGTGGGCCGCATGGCACGACGCGGGATTCTTGGCCGTAATCGACGTGAGTACCTCACGCCCGAGCCGCACCCTTCCGGTGCCCGCCCGCCGAAGATCCCCAGCGAGCTCGTCCCGAACCATGTGGCGGTCGTCATGGACGGCAACGGCCGGTGGGCCAAGGAGCGCGGGCTGCCGCGCACCGAGGGCCACAAGGTCGGCGAGGGCGTCGTGCTGGACGTCCTCAAGGGCTGCATCGAAATGGGCGTGAAGAATCTTTCGCTGTACGCCTTCTCGACGGAGAACTGGAAGCGGTCGCCCGACGAGGTCCGCTTCCTGATGAACTTCAACCGCGATGTGATCCGGCGCCGCCGTGACGAGATGGACGCGCTGGGTATCCGTATCCGCTGGGTCGGGCGGATGCCGAAGCTGTGGAAGTCGGTCGTGCAGGAGCTCCAGATCGCTCAGGAGCAGACCAAGAACAATGACGCGATGACGCTGTATTTCTGCGTGAATTACGGCGGCCGGGCCGAGATCGCGGACGCGGCGGCGGCCATCGCGGCGGATGTGCGGGCCGGAAAGCTGGACCCGTCGAAGGTCAATGAGAAGACCGTCGCGAAGTACATGTACTACCCGGACATGCCGGATGTGGATCTCTTCGTGCGGCCGTCGGGCGAGCAGCGGACCTCGAACTACCTGATCTGGCAGAGCGCGTACGCGGAGATGGTCTTCCAGGACATTCTGTGGCCGGACTTCGACCGTCGGAACCTGTGGGAGGCGTGCCTGGAGTACGCCAAGCGGGACCGCAGGTTCGGTGGCGCGCAGCTGGCGGAGGGCGAGACCGCGACGTAGGGCTGCGGACAGACGCGCGAAGGGCCGCCTCCGGTCGTCGGAGGCGGCCCTTCGGCCTTAGCGTCGCGGTGCTCCCGCTACTGCTTCTCGGCGGCACGCTCGGCGCACTCGCCGCAGGTCCCGAAGATCTCGATGGTGTGCGCGACGTCCTGGAAGCCGTGCTCCCGGGCGATCTGGTCGGCCCACTTCTCCACCGCGGGGCCCTCGACCTCGACGGCCTTGCCGCAGGCCCGGCACACCAGGTGGTGGTGGTGATCGTCGGTGCTGCACCGGCGGTAGACCGCCTCGCCGTCGCTGGTGCGCAGCACATCGACCTCACCGGCGTCGGCGAGGGACTGCAGCGTCCGGTAGACGGTGGTCAGCCCGACGGAGTCGCCCTTGTGCTTGAGCATGTCGTGCAGCTCCTGCGCACTGCGGAACTCGTCGACCTCGTCGAGTGCGGCCGACACCGCGGTCCGCTGCCGCGTCGACCGGCCGCGTACCGGAGATCCCGCGCTCGTCGCCACCGTTGCCTCCCTAGGACGTTTACGACGTCAGGACTTCCCCCTGCACGTGCGTCCCGCCATTGTGCCAGGTGATGACCGGCCCGCCGGGGAGACGCTTACCGATACACGTATCTTGTCGCCGGCGGTGGTCCGCCGGCTTTCCGCCGCCCGTGCTCACCCGGCCACGCTGACATCGTCCGTCGCCGGGCGGTCGCCGGGTACCTCCAGAGTGCACCCCTTCGAGGCGTCTGCGGCAGCCCTTGCACGCTTTTTCGCGAGCGGGGCGGCGAGTCCGGTGAAGAGCACGAACAGCCCGATGGCGAACAGCACGATCGTGGCGCCGGACGGGACGTCGACGTAGTACGAGGTGGTGGTGCCCGTCAGGGTGACCGCGACGCCGATCGCCACGGCCACCGAGAAGGTGACCGCGAAGCTGCGGCTGATCTGCTGGGCGGCCGCGACCGGGATCACCATCAGGGCGCTGACCAGCAGCAGGCCGACGACGCGCATGGCGACGGTGACGGTGACCGCGGCGGTGACGGCGATCAGCAGATTCAGCAGCCGCACCGGCAGGCCGGTCACCCGGGCGAACTCCTCGTCCTGGCACACCGCGAACAGCTGGCGGCGCAGCCCGATCGTGATCGCCAGCACCAGGGCGGCGAGCACGTAGATCGTCGTCATGTCCTGCGGCGAGACGGTGGTGATCGAGCCGAAGAGGTAGGTGCCGAGGTTGGCGTTGGAGCCCGCGTCGGACAGGTTCATCAGCATCACGCCGCCGGCCATGCCGCCGTAGAACAGCATGGCCAGCGCGAGGTCGCCGCGGGTCTTGCCGTACCAGCGGATCAGCTCCATGACGACCGAGCCGGCGATGGCGACGGCGGTGGCGGCCCAGATGGGGCTGGTGTTCAGCAGGAAGCCGAGGCCGACGCCGGTCAGCGCGACATGGCCGATGCCGTCGCCCATCAGGGCCTGGCGGCGCTGGACGAGGTAGATGCCGATGGCGGGGGCGGTGACGCCGACGATCAGGGCGGCGATCAGGGCCCGCTGCATGAAGGCGTAGTTCAGGATCTCCATCAGCTCAGCAGCCCCGTCCGGATCGGTTCCGCGGCCTGGTCGGCGTGCGGGTGGACATGGTCGTGGCCGGGCAGCGCGTGCTGTCCGACGGCCTCGGGCGGCGGGCCGTCGTGGACGACACAGCCGTCCCGCAGCACCACCGCGCGGTCGATCAGCGGCTCCAGCGGGCCCAGCTCGTGCAGGACGAGCAGGACCGTGGTGCCGTGGCCGACCTGTTCGCGCAGGGCGGCGGCGAGCACCTCCTGGCTGGCCAGGTCGACGCCGGCCATCGGCTCGTCCATGATCAGCAACTCCGGTTCCCCGGCCAGCGCACGGGCGATCAGCACCCGCTGGTGCTGGCCGCCGGAGAGCGCGTTGACGGAGTCCTTGGCGCGGTCCGCCATACCGACCAGCTCCAGCGCCCGGTGCACCGCGGCCCGGTCGGTCTTGCGCAGGATGCCCAGCTTCGTCCGGGCCAGCCGGCCGGCCGTGACGACCTCGCGGACGGTGGCGGGGACGCCGCCGGCCGCGGTGGTGCGCTGCGGGACATAGCCGATCCGGGCCCAGTCCCCGAACCGCCGGAATTCCGTGCCGAAGAGGGCCAGCTCACCGCCGGTGAGCGGGACCTGGCCGATCACGGAGCGCACGGCGGTGGACTTGCCGGAGCCGTTGGCGCCGAGCAGCGCGACGACCTCACCGGAGTGCACGGTGAGGTCGACACCGCGCAATACGGGGCGGGCGCCCAGCGAGGCGGTCGCCCCGCGCAGGTCGATCACCGGCTGGGTGGGCGGCTGGTTCATGGAGACCTCCGTCACGTACGGTGCGGTGTCCGTCACTTACTGCCGAGCGCCTTCTGCAGTGCGGCGAGGTTGGCGCGCTGCACACCGAAGTAGTCCTTGCCGCGGGACTTGGCGTTGATCCCCTCCAGCGGGTCCAGGACATCGGTCTTCAGATGGAGGTCGCCGGCCAGGGCCTTGGCGGTGGCGGGGTTGGCGATGGTCTCGAAGAAGACCGTGGAGACGTGGTGCTCCTTGGCGAGGGTGTGCAGGTCCTTCATGCGCTTGGCGCTGGGCTCGGACTCCGGGTCGAGTCCGCTGATGGCCTCCTCGGTGAGGCCGTAGCGCTCGGCGAGGTAGCCGAAGGCGGCGTGGGTGGTGAGGAAGGTGTCGGACGACCGCTTCTTCAGGCCGTTCTTGAACTCGGTGTTCAGCCCGTCCAGCTTCTTCACCAGGGCGTCGGTGTTCTTCTGGAAGTCGGCCTTGTGCTTCGGGTCGGCCTTGGCGAGGGTCTTGTTGACGCCCTTGGCGACCTCGGCGTACTTCACCGGGTCGAGCCACATGTGCGGGTCCTTGCCGCCCTCGGACTCCGAGTGCGAGTGGTTGTCGCCGGTGGTGTGATGGTGGCCGTCGACCTCGGTGCCGTGCTCTTCGAGGGAGGTGAGGGCGGCCGCGTCGGCGACGTGCTTGGCGCCGGACTGCTCCACGGCGGCGTCCACGGCGGGCTGCAGGCCCTTGAGGTAGACGATCGCGCCGGACTCGCCGAGCTGGGCGGTCTGCTGCGGGGAGAGCTCCAGGTCGTGCGGCTCGACCCCCGGCTTGGTGAGGTCGGTCACCTCGACGTGCTTCCCGCCGATCTGCCGGGCGAGGAATTCCATGGGATAGAAGGACGCTGTCACCCGCAGCTTGCCGTCCTCGGTGCGGGCGCCGCCGGAGGGGGAGCAGGCGGAGAGGGCCAGCAGGCCGAGCACCGAGACTCCGGCGAGGGTCGCGGTGGATATGGGACGGCGTATGTTCATGACACTCATTTTCAACAATGTTGGAAACGATTGTCAACAGCGAATGGGGCGGTGTGAGCGGGACGACAACGGGCCGGAACCGATTTGATCCAGGGGGTACGGCCGCCGGTACCCTGAACTATTCGCCCGCCCGTCTTTTGACCAGCACCCCTCATTGAGACGCTAGGGCGCCGCCCATCCATCGTTCGTCGTCGTAATGAAGAGAGCACCGTGGCCGCCGACAAGATCGATACCATCGTCAGCCTGAGCAAGCGCCGTGGCTTCGTCTATCCGTGCAGTGAGATCTACGGCGGCTCCCGCGCTGCCTGGGACTACGGTCCGCTGGGCGTCGAGCTCAAGGAGAACATCAAGCGCCAGTGGTGGCGCGCCATGGTCACCTCGCGCGAAGACGTCGTCGGTATCGACTCCTCCGTGATCCTGGCTCCCGAGGTCTGGCAGGCGTCCGGCCACGTCGCCACCTTCACCGACCCGCTCACCGAGTGCACCTCCTGCCACAAGCGCTTCCGCGCGGACCACCTGGAGGAGGCGTACGAGGCCAAGCACGGACGGCTCCCCGAGAACGGCCTCGCCGACGTCAACTGCCCCCACTGCGGCAACAAGGGCGGCTTCACCGAGCCGAAGCAGTTCTCCGGCCTGCTCTCCACCCACCTCGGCCCGTCCCAGGACACCGCCTCGGTCGCCTACCTGCGCCCCGAGACCGCCCAGGGCATCTTCACCAACTTCGCCCAGGTGCAGCAGACTTCCCGCAAGAAGCCGCCGTTCGGCATCGCGCAGATGGGCAAGTCCTTCCGCAACGAGATCACGCCCGGCAACTTCATCTTCCGGACCCGCGAGTTCGAGCAGATGGAGATGGAGTTCTTCGTCAAGCCGGGCGAGGACGAGAAGTGGCAGGAGTACTGGATGGCCGAGCGGTGGAACTGGTACCGCGACCTCGGCATCCGCGAGGAGAACATCCGCTGGTACGAGCACCCGGCCGAGAAGCTCTCCCACTACTCCAAGCGCACCGCTGACATCGAGTACCGCTTCAACTTCGGCGGCACCGAGTTCTCCGAGCTGGAGGGCGTGGCCAACCGCACCGACTACGACCTGTCGGCGCACGCCAAGGCCTCCGGCCAGGACCTCTCCTACTTCGACCAGGAGGCCGGCGAGCGCTGGACTCCGTACGTCATCGAGCCGGCGGCCGGTGTGAACCGCGCGATGCTCGCCTTCATGCTCGACGCGTACATCGAGGACGAGGCGCCCAACGCCAAGGGCAAGATGGAGAAGCGCACCGTCATGCGGCTCGACCCGCGCCTGGCGCCGGTCAAGGTCGCGGTGCTGCCGCTGTCCCGCAACCCGCAGCTGTCGCCGAAGGCGAAGGGGCTGGCCACGGACCTGCGCAAGAACTGGAACATCGAGTTCGACGACGCGGGCGCGATCGGCCGCCGCTACCGTCGCCAGGACGAGATCGGCACGCCGTTCTGCGTCACGGTCGACTTCGACACCCTCGACGACAACGCGGTGACCGTGCGCGAGCGCGACACCATGAAGCAGGAGCGGGTCAGCCTGGACCAGATCCAGGCGTACCTGGGCGCGCGACTGCTGGGCTGCTAGTCCCTCACGGGGCGGGCCGTTTTCTCGCGGGGCTGCGCCCCTGCGCGTGACCTCAAGCGCCGGTCGGGCTCGGATCTTCCGGGCCGGGCCGGCGCTTTTGGGTGCCGGTGTCGCGGGGCCGTTCTTCGCGGGGCTGCGGCCCTGCGGCCTTGCGTGTGACCTCAAGCGCCGGTCGGGCTGGGGTTTTTGGGGCGGGCCGGCGTTTTTTAGTGCTCGTATCGCGGGGGCTGGTCTTCGCGGGGGTGGTGGCCGCGCGTGACCTCAAGTGCCGGTCGGGCTTGGTTTCTGGGGCGGCCGGTGCTTTTGCGTGTTCGCCGTTGCGGGGGTTGTTCTTCGCGGGGCTGCGCCCCTGCGTGTGACCTCAAGTGCCGGTCGGCTGGGGCTTTTGGGGTGCGTCGGGCGATTTTGCGTGCTCGTATCGTGGGGTGGCCGCGGGGGCGGGACGCCGGGGCGGCGGAGTGGGCGGCGGGAATAGCTCGTTGTGTCTGCTGCGTTGTGGCCCGCAGGGGGGCTCTGTGGCCCCTACGGGTTTTGTTCGGTCGGCCCTTAGGCGTATGGAGCGTCGGCGTTGTCAGCGCGAGTCGGGGCGGTGGCCGGGTGTGCCGGGCTGGCGGCCAGGGTGGTGCACAGGGCTGCCAGGGGGAGTTCCGCACCTATGGCCATGGCGAGGGCGGTGGTCAGTTCCGTGCCGGGGGTGGCGGTGGCCAGGTCGAGGCAGGCGTCGGTGAGGAGCAGCAGGGCCGCAGCGGCTGCGGGGGTGCGGTGGCGGGCGGCGCCGCGTAGGAGGCGGGTGCCGGTGATGAGGAGGGCGGCGGCCTCCAGGGTGTCGAGGGTGACCCAGGCTGCGGCCTCGGCCGGCGGGAGGGTGCCGGCGAGGTAGCCGAGCCAGGGGAGGAGGGCGAGGCCGGCGCCGGCCAGGATCCTGCCCGGCCAGCGGCGTGCGGCGTGGGTGAGGGTCCTGCCCGGTCGGCGGCGTCCGGTGGCAGTCTGGATTCTGGACTGCCGGCGATGTCCGGTGCCGATGCGCGTCGGGCGGGCGGAGATACTGCGGCGGGGCCAACTGGCTTGGTTGGCACGGGAGTTGTAGGTGAGCTGGGTCATGGGAGGGTCGCTTTCGGAGTCATGAGTCATGAACCCGGCTGTCGGGCTCGTGATCAACACTCCGGTTTTCGATGCCCACGGTCAGTAATGCCGCTGTCCGACTTGGGGTGGCACCAGCTACACCTCCGGTACGGACACTGCTGTCATGGCCGCCGTACCACCGGCCCCATACGGTGTGATCATGACCATCCCGCCCCGGTTGCGCCGGGCTCTCGTACGTATGCGGCGCGACCTCGCCTTCGTCGCCGCCGGGGTGCCGCTGCATCTCGTCCCGGTGCTGCTGTCCTGGTGGGCGCTGTGTCTGCTGGCCGACACGGTGACCGGGATTTCCTCGTACGCCCCGGTGGTGCTGACGGCCCCGCTGACCTTGCTGGTCATCGCCGGGTACGGCTTCACCGAGGCGCAGCGGTGGCGGTTCCGGGCGCTGTGCGGGGTGGAGCTGCCGCGGCTGCGGTTCGCGGAAGGCAAGCGGCAGTTGGGCTACAACTGGCTGGTGGGCCCGCTGTTCGGCGTGCTGGAAGTCCTGCTGCTGGCAATGGTGTTGGCGGCGCTGGTCGCGGCACTGGTGCTGGTGTGGGTGTGGCTCGTGCCGGCGCGATGGCGCGGCGGGCACCCCGGCTACACCACCACCGGCACCTATCTCACCGTGCTGGGGCTGGCGGCGCTCGCCGCGACACCGGGTCTGGCGGCGGGGCTCGTCCGGCTGGAGATTCTCGTCGGGCGGGCGGTGCTGGGAGCGAGCCGGTCCGACGAGTTGGCGCGGCGGGTCGAGGACCTCACCGAGAGCCGGGCCGGTGCGGTGGACGCCGCCGACGCCGAACGGCGGCGCATCGAGCGGGATCTGCACGACGGCGCACAGCAGCGGCTGGTGTCCCTCGCGCTGAACCTCGGGCTCGCCAAGGCCACCCTCACGGATCTGCCGGCGGAGGCCCAGGAGGTCATCGATGCCGCGCACCGCGAGGCGAAGGACGCGATCGAGGAGCTCAACAATCTGGTGCGCGGCCTCCACCCGGCCGTTCTGGACGAACTGGGGCTGGATGCCGCGCTCTCGGGGCTCGCGGCCCGCGCGCCGCTGCCCGTACGGCTGCGGGTGGACCTGCCGGCGGAGCTGCCGCAGCGGACCGCGCCGGCCGTCGAAGCCGTCGCCTACTTCGTCGTCTCCGAGGCGCTGACGAATGTCGCCAAGCATGCGCGGGAGGCGACCCGGGCGGACGTGACGGTCACCCGGCTCGGCGAGATACTGCGGGTGGTGATCGCCGACGACGGTATGGGCGGCGCCGATCCGTCCAGGGGGAGCGGTCTGAAGGGGCTCGCCCAGCGCGTGCGCTCCGTGGACGGAACCTTCCGGATGAGCAGCCCCGTGGGGGGCCCGACCATGATGAGCGTGGAGCTGCCGTGCCCGATGTGAGGCGTGCCGTGATCGCCGAGGACTCCGTTCTGCTGCGGATCGGGCTGGTCAAGGTGGTGGAGATGGCCGGGTTCGAGGTGGCGGCCGAGGCCGGGGACGGGCAGGGGTTGCTGGCGGCGGTCGAGGAGCACCGGCCGGATCTGGCGGTGGTGGATGTGCGGATGCCGCCCGGTTTCACGGATGAGGGTGTGCGCGCGGCGCTGGCGATACGGCAGAACTGGCCCGATACCGCGGTGTTGATGCTCTCCCAGTACGTCGAGGAGCGGTACGCGGCCGATCTGCTGGCGACGAACACCAGCGGGGTGGGCTATCTGCTCAAACAGCGGGTCGCGGATGTCGAGGAGTTCATCGAGGCGCTGCGGAGGGTGGCGGACGGCGGCACCGCGCTGGATCCGCAGGTCGTCGCGCAGCTGCTGGTGCGCCGGGCGAGCGATCCGCTGGAGCGGCTGACGGCCCGCGAGCGGGACGTGCTCGCGCTGATGGCCGAGGGACGCTCCAACGCGGGCATCGCCGCGCAACTGGTGGTGAGCGAGAGCGCGGTCGCCAAGCACATCAACAACATTCTGGCCAAGCTGGATCTGCCCAAGGCCGATGCCGATCACCGCCGGGTGCTGGCGGTGCTGCGGTTCCTGGGCGTGGGGGGCTAGGGCGGGAACGCCCCAGGGGGCAGGTGGTGGGTGTGCTCGGTGGGTTGGGGTCGATCGCGACGCAACAGGGCCTGGGCGGGCGGTCGTTACATAGACTTGATGATCACCCTGCCGGCTCCAGCTCAAAAGGAGATGACATGAGACAGCAGCCTCCGTTCGCATCCCTGTCCGCCGCGCTTGCGGCGCTAGGGACGGTGCTGGGCGTCCTCGCGGTCCAGTTGCGCGCGAACGGCTATGAGCCGTACGTCGAGTCCGTGGCCACCACCAGCGTCCTGATGTGGACCACCGCGTGCCTGACGGTCGTGACGTGGGTCCGCTACCGCCAGCAGAGCTCGGACTGAGTTCTGCCGCTGCCGACGGGCGCCGGGGCCGCTGCCCCGGCGCCCGTCGCGTGCGATGATCGGCATCACCGCGGGAACGTCCGGAGGAGGAACCGCCGATGGCATCGCCGACACCGGGACGGCCCGTTCGTGGCTCGACCACGGGGCGGCCGCTCATGGCCGCGCTCGACCTCTTCGGCCGGCGGTGGACGCTGCGCGTGGTCTGGGAGCTGAAGGAAGGCTCCCTGGGCTTCCGCTCCCTCCAGCAACGGTGCGACAACATGTCCTCCAGCGTGCTGCGCCAACGTCTGCTCGAACTGGTCGACGCGTGCCTGGTGGAGCAGACGCCGGAGGGCCAGTACGCCCTCACCACCCTCGGCAAGGACGCCTACCGGGCCCTTCGCCCTCTCGTCCGCTGGTCGGACGGGTGGGCCGCGGAGCTGGCCGAGCGCTCCCGCCCGGGCGGCGGGGAACAGACCTGATCGCAGCTCCTCCTGGTGGGTGGGCCGGGAGCGGGGGACACGCTCGGTAGGGTCGGCCCACGGATCGCACACGGCCGCCGCACCGCGTATCGCATACGGAGGAGCCATGAGGGCCTTGCAGACCGCCACACTGCTGGTCGCGACGCTCGGGGCGGGCCTGATGGCCGGGCTGTTCGCCGCCTTCGCCTACGCGGTGATGCCCGGTCTGGCCCGCTCCGCCGACCGCACCTTCGTGCAGGCCATGCAGCACATCAACCGGGCCATCCTCAACGGCTGGTTCCTGGTCCCCTTTCTGTTGCCGATCCCCCTGTTGGTCCTCGCCACGGTTCTGGCCTGGAACGGCCACGGGCGGGTGGCCCTGCCCTGGATTCTCGCCGCGCTGGTGCTCTACCTGGCGGGATTCTTCGTCACCAGCGGCGTCAACGTCCCCCTCAACAACGCCCTCGACAAGGCCGATACGGGAGACGACAGCCGGGCGGAGGCCGCCCGGGCCGCCTTCCAAGGCCGCTGGGTCACCTGGAACACCGTCCGGGCTCTCTTGCACACCGCGGCCTTCGGCCTCCTCGCCTGGGCCCTCTATCTGCATGGCACGGCAGGGACGGTGTAGGAGGCGGGCGCGGGGAGGACGGCATGCGGCAGCGGGCTGTCCGGTCAGCCGTACCCGTCCGGTCCGCACTCATTCGGTCCGTACCCGGCCGCTCCCGGACCGCCCGGTCCTGCACACGTGCGGTCCGCACCCGGCTGCTCCTGCACCCGCCCGACCCGCACTCGTGCGGCAGGGCAGAGGTGCGCTCCGGCCCGGAGGCTCGTCGCTGCATCTGACGTGTGCTGCCCCGTCAGCGCAGGTGTTGCTCCTGCTCAGGCATCCGTGCGCAGGCCGCGCAGGACCAGGTCGCGGACGGCCTCGAAGTCGGTGGTGATCTCGGGGCGGGACCACTCGGGGGCGTAACACGGGTCGTGGAAACGGCCGGTGGCGTCGAAGACGGCGCGGGCGGTGGTGGCGGGGGAGGGGGTGTGGAAGTCGCCCTGGCTGACGCCGGCTTCGATGATGGAGGTGAGCTGGGATTCGAGGTCGGTGACATGGCGCTCGACCACGCCGCCGCTCTCGCCGATCAACGTCATGTAGGTGGCGAACAGTTCGGGATCGTCGCCGGCCTTGTGTCGCTTGGCCTCGAAGAGGGCGGTCAGCCAGCGGTCCAGCCGCTCCGGAGCCGGTCCTTCCGCCGTGACGATGGCCGACAGTTCCTGGCTCGTACGGTCCAGCCAGCGTGCCGTGACCGCCTCCCGCAGCGCCGCCTTCGTACGGAAGTGGCGGTAGACGCTGCCATGGCTGACGCCCAGGGCCCGTGCCACATCCACGACCGTGGCCTTGGCCGGGCCGTAGCGGCGCAGCACCTCCTCGGTGGCTTCGAGGATGCGCTCGGGGGTCAACGTCTCGGGGGGCATGCGGCGGGTCGGCCTTTCGGGAGGGCGGGCGGTCACGCGCCGACGACGGGGCGGGGCCGGGCGGGGACCACGTCGGGACGGTGGTACGTACGGACGGTACCTGGAGGAGTGCCCTACCCGCTGCGGTGGCCGCGTGCCCGGCGGCCCGGTGGCCCGGCGGCCCGACTGCCCGGTGGCCCAGTGATGGCTCCGCTCGACGGGAACGCCGCTAGATGGGAACGCCGCTCGACGGTGAAGCCGCTAGGTGGTGACGCCCGGCGGTGATCTCCCGCACTGGTCCGCGTGCACAGTGGTCCGCTCCCTTCGTCAGTGCTCGCTGTCCAGGTGGGCCATCTGGTTGGCGGGGTAGCGGTCGCCGGCGGCGGCGCCGGGCGGGATGGCGTGCTCGATCGCGGACAGATCGTCGGTGTCCAGGGTGAGGTCCAGGGCGCCGAGGGCCTCGGTCAGCCGGTCGCGGCGGCGGGCGCCGACCAGCGGGACGATGTCCGTGCCACGGGAGAGCACCCAGGCAATGGCGGTCTGGGCGACCGAGACGCCCTTCTGGTCGGCGACCTTGCGCAGGGCGTCCACCAGGTCGAGATTGCGGTCGAGGTTCTCGCCCTGGAAGCGCGGGCTCATGCCCCGGAAGTCATTCGAGGCGAGCTTGCGGTCGCGGGTGAAGTGGCCGCTGATCAGGCCGCGGGACAGGACCCCGTAGGCGGTGATGCCGATGCCCAGCTCGCGGGCGGTCGGCAGGATCGTCTCCTCGATGCCGCGGGAGAGGAGGGAGTACTCGATCTGGAGGTCGGAGATCGGGGCCACGGCGGCGGCCCGGCGCAGGGTCTGCGCGCCCACCTCGGACAGACCGATGTGGCGGACATGGCCGGCCTCGACCAGCTCGGCGATGGCGCCGACGGTCTCCTCGATCGGGACGTCCGGATCGACCCGGGCGATCCGGTAGATGTCGATGTGGTCGGCGCCCAGGCGCTGGAGGGAGTACGCGGCGAAGTTCTTCACCGCGTTCGGCCGGCCGTCGTAGCCGGTGAAGCCGCCCTCGACGGTGCGCAGGGCGCCGAACTTCACGCTGATCTGCGCCCTTTCGCGAGCCGCCGCGGGGGCGGAGCGCAGCGCTTCGTTGATCAGCAGTTCGTTGTGTCCCATGCCGTAGAAGTCGCCGGTGTCGAGCAGGGTGACGCCCGCGTCGAGGGCGGCGTGAACGGTGGCGAGGGATTCGCTGCGGTCGCTGTCGCCGTAGAGGGCGGACATGCCCATACAGCCGAGGCCGAGAGCGGAGGTCTGCGGGCCGGTGGTGCCCAGGGTGCGGGTCTGCACGGTGTGCTCCTGAAGGTGATGAGGGGGTGAGAGGTGAGGAAGGGGTCGGAGAACGGCTGCCGTGCACCCACCATGACATGACGAGTGACAGATTTCAATATCTGTCACTCGTCATGGTGATCGAGGGTCGGTCGCCCGCCGTCGGCTGTCGTTCGTCCGCGGCCGTCGGCCCTCATGAGCGAGCCGTCTTCGGTACCTCCGCCCCTCGGTACGGACTCAGCCCGGCCCGGCGCACCTCACCGCACGGTGCGGGGCAGGCGCAGGGCGAGCAGTGTGGTGCCCGCGACGATGGCCAGTTGCGTCAGCAGGGCGGCGAGCAGGGCGTCGCGGATGCCGGCGGACGGCAGCAGCGAGAGGAAGAGGGTGCCGAGGGTGGCCACGCCCAGGGCGAGGCCGGACTGCTGGGTGGTGACCATGACGCCGCCGCCCACGCCCGCCTGTGTCATCGGCAGTTCGCTCAGCACGATGCGCATCACCACCGGCATCACCATGCCCTGGCCGATGCCCAGTACGGCCATGCTCGGTGCGAGGGCCGCCACCGAGATCCCGGGCCAGCCCTCGTGGACGGTCAGCGCCAGCAGGGCCAGCCCGGTGGCCTGGATCAGCGAACCGGCGATCACCACCCGCCGCCCGAACCGCAGCACCAGCCGCGGACCGGCGAGCGAGGCGAGGAAGAACGCGGCGCACAGCGGCACCAGGGAGAGTCCGGCCGCGAACGGGCCGAAGTGCAGGCCGTTTTGGAGCGCGACCGCCACCACGAACATGAAGCCGCCGAAGCCCAGCGTGAACGGCACGAGCATGAGGAGTCCGCTGTTCACGGAGGGGATGCGCAGCAGCGAGGGCGGCACGAGCGGCGTGCGGCCGAGGCGTTCGGCCCGGCGCTCGCACAGCACGAACGCGGTGGCGGCAAAGGGGAAGACGGCCAGCAGGACCCAGGACCACAGGGGCCAGCCGGCCGCCCGGCCCTCGGTCAGCGGCAGCAGCAGCGTGATCAGGGCGGCGGCGAGCAGCGCGGTGCCGGGGCCGTCCACCCGGGCCGGGTGCGGGGAGCGGGTCTCGGGGACCGTACGGGCGGCCAGCAGCCAGGCCGCGGCGGCTATCGGGACGTTCACCAGGAAGACCGCGCGCCAGCCGGTGCCCGCCAGGTCGACGGAGACCAGCAGTCCGCCGAGTACCTGGCCGACGGCGCTGGACACCCCGGCCGTGCCGCCGTACAGGCTGACGGCCTTGGCGCGCCGCTTGCCGGTGGTCGTCGCCTGGATGGTGGCCAGTACCTGCGGCAGCAGCAGTGCGGCCGCGGCGCCCTGGGCGACCCGGGCGGCCACCAGCGTCCAGGCGTCCGGCGCCAGACCACAGGCCAGCGAGGTCAGTCCGAAGGCGGCCAGGCCCCACAGGAACATCCGGCGCCGGCCGATCATGTCGCCCAGCCGCCCGCCGACGACCAGCAGCATCGCGTAGGCGACGCCGTAACCGGCCACCACCATCTCCAGCATCGCCGGACCCGCGTGCAGATCGTGGTCGATGGTCGGCAGGGCGACATTGACGATAAAGAAGTCGATCATGGGTAGGGCCGCGCCCAGCAGTACGGTCAGCAGGCCGAGCGGGGTCAGCACGGTCGGGGTCCGGTGCTGCTGCGGTGCGGGGCCGGGTGCGGCCGGTGCCTCCGGGGTCGCCGGGGTCGCCGGGGCGTCCGGGAACGCGGTGGCCGGGGCGCCGAGGGGCCCGGCCGGGGTAGTCGTCTGTGCTCGGGTATCGCTCACGGGGTCGACGATCGTCGACCGCTCAACCGGGTACCAGAGTGTTCTTATCCTGGTACCAGTGCTACCTGGCAACCGGCTCGGGCCTGCGGCAGGCTGGACCCATGACCGTGGACCCGCTTCCGCCGCAGCTTGCCACAGGCCCCGGTGGCGCCGCCGCCCCGCCGTACGGCACCGCCCCGCGCGATGACACCGCCCGCCGGGCCGAGCTGGCCGCCTTTCTGCGCAGCCGACGGGAACGGATCACACCCGAGCAGGTCGGACTGCCGCGCGGCGCCCGCCGGCGTACGCCCGGTCTGCGCCGTGAGGAAGTCGCGCACCTGGGTGCGGTCGGCGTCACCTGGTACACCTGGCTCGAACAGGCCCGGGACATCCATGTATCGCCGCAGGTCCTGGACGCGGTGGCGCGTGCTCTGCTGCTCGACCGCGCCGAGCGCAGCCATCTGTTCGCGCTGGCGGGGGCGGTCGATCCGATGCCCGGCAGGGAGTGCACGGGCGTCACCCGGGAACTGTGGCAACTGCTGCACCAGCTCACGCCGTTCCCCGCGGTCGTCCAGAACAGCCGGTTCGACATCCTCGCCTACAACCGCACCTACGGCCGGCTGCTGTGCGATCTCGATGCGGTGCCCGAAGAGGACCGCAACTGTATGTGGCTGGCGTTCACCCACCCCGTATGGCGGGCCGGCCTCGGCGACCTGGAGGCCACGCTGCGGGTGATGGCCGCCAAGTTCCGGGCGTCGATGGCCGAGCATCTCGCCGAGCCGGCCTGGAAGGCGCTGGTCGCGCGGCTGATGGAGGCCTCGCCGGAGTTCCGTGAGATCTGGGCGCAGCACGAGGTCCTCCGCCCGGTCAGCGCCGTGAAGGTCTTCCGGCATCCGCGGGTGGGTGCCCTGCAACTGACCGCCACCAGCCTGTGGACGGGGCCCAACCCCGGTCCCAAGCTGCTGTACTACACACCCGTGGACGAGGTGTCCCGGGAGCGGCTGGAGCAACTGGCAGCCGAGCCGGCGGCGCTCGCGGCGGTGTGACCGTACGGGCGAGGGGCCGCCAGCGGAGAACCAACTTCCGTCCGTGGCAACACATCTGACACAGTAAAACCTCGCGATGGTGCGGCACTGAGCGATGAAGAGATCTCATGGCCGCGAGGTGACCGGATCTCACCCGGTGAGGTCTGACGAGGGGGAGTCGGATGACGTCAACAGACCCTGCGGAGCAGTCGTGGAACCCGTCGGCGGAGGCCCGGGACACCCTCGGGGGCCCGCCGCCCGCTGCCCCGCCGCCGCCCGCCGCCCCGCCGCAGCCACCGGCCGGTCCGCCGCCGGCCGCCGATCCACACCCCGATGTGGCGCCGGCGGCCTCGGCACAGCCGATCATCGGGGTCGATCTGCGGGTCAGCAAGCGGCTGCTCTGGGTCGGTGACGCCTACTACCCGCTCCAGAACGTCGCGCGGGTGTACACGCTCACCATCCACCCCCGGCGCAAGGACGCCGTCGTGACCTTCGTGAAGCGGTTGCTGCTCCTCGGGATGGCGACGGTCTTCCTCCTTCTGCTCGCCGCCACCAGCGGCGGCTTCGGGAGCAGCGGCGACGACTCCGGCGGAGTCACCGCCCTCGTGGTGATCGCCGCGGGTGCCGCACTGGTCTACTCCCTGGTGGAGATGCTGAGGGTGCTCAGCGCGGCCCCGCACTTCGTTCTGGCCGTGGAGACGACGGGCCCCTCCACCGCTGTGGTGACCAGCCCCGACGCGGACCAACTACGGGGGCTCGCGCACCAGATCGCGCACGCGATCGAGAACCCCGCGGCCGAGTTCACGGTGCGGGTGAACACCGTCGAGATCAGCCCCAAGCACTACTATTTCGGGGACAACGTCAACATGTACGGCGGCACCGGCAACGTGGGGATGGCGAGCTGATGAGCGGCGGAGGCCAGCACTACTATTTCGGCAGCGGCGACCACGTCACCCTGCACGGCGGCACCGGCAACGTCGGCATCGACAAGCGCGTCACCCCGGCCCCCGAGCCGGCCCCCGCCGTCCAGGAGGCGCTGCGCGAACTCCTCGCCCTGGTGCAGGAGTTGCGCGGCCAGGTCCCGCAGGCAGGCGCCGCCGCCCTCGACGACTCGCTGCCCGCCCTCCGGGCCGAGGCGGACGTCCCGGAGCAGGAGCGCCACCGCGCGCTGTACGCCGTCGCGGGCATCGCCGCGACCTTCGGCGCGCTCGGCGTACCGATCGTCGAGGCCGTCAACAAGGTGCTGGGACTCCTGGGCGCGCAGTGAGCACCCGCGCACCACTCCCGCGCTCGGTGCCCGGAGCCGGGCGGCGCGCCTAAGACCGCGCGTCCGCCGGCTGGTGCCCCGGGGCCTCGTCCTCGAAGAGCGCCGCCGTGCGGTCGGCCGTCGCCCTCGCCCAGCGGCCGGTGGTCAGTGCGCCGAGCAGCAGGACGGCCGCACCGCAGCCGGCGATGATCCACCACGCCGGGCGGCCGGCCGCGAGGAAGGCGTCCGTGGTGGCGGTGGCATGTGCCCCGCTCGCCAGTACGGCGCCGATCACCGCGACGCCGAGCGACTGTCCGACCTGTCTGCTGGTGGAGGCGACCGCGGCGGCCACCCCGGCCTGGGAACGGGGCATCCCGGACACCGCGGTGTTGGTGATCGGCGCGTTGACCAGGCCGAACCCGATGCCGAAGAGGACATAGCCGGTGAACATCAGCGGGTCCGTCGACTGGGCGTCGAACGCCGCGAAAAGCATTCCGCTGGCGCCCATCGCCGCACCGGCCAGAAGCAGGGAGAGCCGCGGCCCCCGGCTGCCGACCAGCCGTCCCGACAGCGGCGCGAAGATCAGCGTCATCCCGGCCATGGGCAGCATGTACAGACCGGCGTCCAAAGCGGACAGACCACGGATGTTCTGGAGATACAGCGTGTTGATGAAGAGGAAGCCGGCCAGCGCGGCGAAGGCGCACACCGCCACGACCGTGGCCCCGCTGAACGGCGCGCTGTGGAAGAACCGCAGGTCGATCAGGGGCTCCCGGCGGCGCCGCTCATAGCCGAGCAGGCCGGCCAGGGAGGCCAGCGCGAGCAGCACGAATGCCAGGATCTCCGGGGACGCCCAGCCGGCGTCCGGGGCCTCGATGATCGCGTACGTCAGCGAGCCGAGCAGCCCGATGACCAGCAGCTGGCCGACCGGGTCGACGCGGCGCGGCCTGGGGGCGCGCGATTCGGGGACGTAGCGCAGGGTCAGGAAGAGCGCGAGGGCGCCGATCGGGACGTTGATCCAGAAGATCGAGCGCCAGCCGACGCTCTGCACCAGCAGCCCGCCGATCACCGGTCCGGCCGCCATGCTGATGCCGACGACACCGCCCCACACCCCGATCGCGCGGGCCCGCTCACGCGGCTCGGTGAAGGTGTTGGTGATGATCGACATCGCGACGGGGTTGAGCATCGAGCCGCCGACCGCCTGCACCATCCGGAAGACCACCAGCCACTCCAGGCTCGGCGCCAGGCTGCACAGCAGCGAGCCGGCCGCGAAGACCACCAGCCCGACCAGGAAGACCCGGCGCCGCCCGAGCCGGTCGGCGGTGGAGCCGGCCAGCATCAGCAGCGCCGCCAGGACCAGGGTGTAGGCGTCGATGGTCCACTGCATGCCGGCGACCGTGGCGTGCAGATCGTGCTGGATGGACGGCAGGGCGACATTGAGGATGGTGTTGTCGAGGCTGACGATCAGCAGGCTCATACAGCAGATCGCCAGCACCAGGAGACGCCGTCGACGGCTGAGCTCAGGCATTCTTGAACGCTACAACGATCTGCCGTCCCCGGCCCTGGCGGGGCCACTCGCGCGGTGCGGGACAATGGGAGGTCGCAGCGGCCGGTTCCCCCGTACGGCCGCGGCCCGCCCGCCCCGCCAACGGAAGCCGAAGAAAGCCGAAGGTATCGCCGCCATGACTCTGCTCCAGATCGGTCCGCACGCGGTGCAGCCGCCCGTGGTCCTCGCGCCGATGGCCGGGATCACCAATGCCCCGTTCCGGACGCTGTGCCGGGAGTTCAGCGGCGGCAAGGGCCTGTTCGTCAGCGAGATGATCACGACGCGGGCGCTGGTCGAGCGCAATGAGAAGACCATGCAGCTGGTCCACTTCGACGAGTCCGAGAAGCCGCGCTCGATCCAGCTGTACGGCGTCGACCCGGACACCGTCGGCAAGGCCGTCCGCATGATCGCGGAGGAGGACCTCGCCGACCACATCGATCTGAACTTCGGCTGCCCGGTCCCGAAGGTGACCCGCAAGGGCGGCGGCTCGGCGCTCCCGTACAAGCGCAATCTGCTGCGCTCCATCCTGCGGGAGGCGGTGGCGAACGCGGGTGCCCTGCCGGTGACGATGAAGATGCGCAAGGGCATCGACGACGACCATCTCACCTACCTCGACGCGGGGCGGACCGCGGCCGAGGAGGGCATCACGGCGATCGCGCTGCACGGGCGCACCGCGGCCCAGCACTACGGCGGCACCGCCGACTGGGACGCCATCGCCCGCCTCAAGGAGCATGTCCCGGAGATCCCGGTGCTCGGCAACGGCGACATCTGGTCGGCCGAGGACGCCCGGCGGATGATGCGGGAGACCGGCTGCGACGGAGTGGTCGTGGGGCGCGGCTGCCTGGGGCGGCCGTGGCTGTTCGGGGATCTGGTCGCCGCTTTCGAGGGCACCGGCACCTACGCACAGCCGACGCTCAAGGAGGTCGCCGCCGTCATGCTGCGGCACGCCACCCTCCTCGGCGAGTGGATCGGTGACGAGGCGCGCGGCGTGATCGACTTCCGTAAGCATGTCGCCTGGTACACCAAGGGCTTCTCGATCGGCTCCGAGATGCGCCGCGGCCTCGCGGTGACCTCCTCCCTCGACGAGCTGGACGCGCTGCTGTCGGAGCTGGACCTGGACCAGCCGTGGCCGGCGGGCGCGGACGGCCCCCGCGGCCGTACCTCGGGCCGCAACCGCGTCGTGCTGCCGGACGGCTGGCTGGACGACCCGTACGACTGCGCGGGCGTGGACGCGGGCGCGGAGCTGGACACCTCGGGCGGCTGAGCCCCGCCGGGCGCCGGCTGCTCCGGCGGGTGGCTCCCCACACGACCCCCTGTGGCCTGGAGGCCGCCGTCCGGCCTACGGCACCCGTGTACCCCTGAGGCGTGTCGGCGCGCGGGCGGGGACCGGCGTGCCTCGACCCGTTATCGTTTGATCCCGTACGGGCGTTTTGTGGCAGCTCGTACGGCCGTCCACGAGGTCCGGCAGGAGTGGGCGGGACCGACGGACCGGCCGAGGGAGTCGCTGTGGTGAGCGGGCACCGTTCCACCGGGGACACGGAGAAGGACGTACAGGCCAAGCTCGGGGACACCCCCGTGCGCCACGAGCGGATGGCCGCGGTCGCACACCTCTACCGCGCCGCGGCCGCCGTACGGCAGCATTTCGAGAACTCCGTACTGCGCGGTGTCGAGCTGACCTGGACCTCCTTCGTCGTGCTGTGGGTGGTGTGGATCGGGGGCGAGCGGGAGACCCGCCGGGTCGCCGAGGACGCCGGGATCTCCAAGGGCACGCTCACCGGCGTCGCCCGCACCCTCCAGAGCCGCGGTCTGCTGGAGCGCAAGGACCATCCGACCGACGGACGGCTCGCCCTGCTCGCGCTCACGCCCGAGGGGGAGCGGCTGATGGCCCGGGTCTTCCCGGAGTTCCACGCCGAAGAGGTCTTCGTCACCGCGGGGCTGAGCGACGACGAGGCACTGGACCTGGCGGAGCTGCTGGGCCGGGTCGTGGCGCAGGTCGAGACCCGGGGCGAGGAGCGGCGGCTGGAGCTGCTGGACGGCCAGGACCCGCGCCCGCGGCGGAGCGGACGCCGGGCCAAGAGGTAGGGGAGCGGGGGCGTGGCGGCCGGGCGCACCGCCCCGGGCCGCGTCTACGGCCTTCGCTCCGTATGGGCCGCGCCCTTGCGGTGGCCGGTTCCCCGGGCCGCCGCCGCACCGGCGGCCACCAGCCCGGCGGCGCCGGTCTCCCGGTAGCGGCCGAGGAGTTCGCCGAGCACCCGGACGGCCTCCCCGTCGTCCGGCGTATAGATCCACATCTTGGCGTCCGGGACGGCCGTCGTGGTGAATCCGGTCGCCGTGATGGCGACCTCGCGGCCGTCGACCGTCCGGAACCGCTTGCGGTGGGTGACCGGTGCGGTGACTTCGTGCCGGGCCCACAGGTCCACGAAAAGCGGGCTCGCCTCGGAGAGTTTCCGGATATACGCGCGCCAGTGCGGGTCATGGAGCCGGCGACCGAATTCGGCGCGCAACTGGCCGACCATGAAGGAGACTTCCCGCTCCCAGTCGACGAGCGGCTGGCATTCCTCGTCCGCGGTGAAAAGGCGCCACAGTACATTACGGTCGGCCGGCGGCAGCAGCACCATACGGGGATCGAGCGCCGCATAGGCGTCGTTGAATGCCAGCACGTCATAACCGGCGGACACCAAGCCGGCCGGCAGCGGATTCAGCGAATCCAGAATGGTCTGCGCCTCGGACGGCAGCGGCTGCCGCGCCGGGGTGCAGGACGCGGTCCCGGGGATCCCGGCGAGCCGGTGCAGATGCTCGCGTTCGGCCGGGCCGAGCAGCAGCGCACGGGCGATCGCATCGAGCACCTGCACACTCGGGTTGATGGCCCGGCCCTGTTCGAGCCAGGTGTACCAGGCGATTCCGACACCGGCCCGCTGGGCGACCTCCTCACGGCGCAGCCCCGGGGTGCGCCGCCGCGGGCCGCCGGGCAGTCCGACATCCGCCGGGGTGAGGCGCTCCCGGCGGAGCCGCAGAAACGCGGCGAGTTCACCGCGCCGGGCGGCCGCGGCTGCTGGGGAACGGGTGCTGGTGCTGGACACCGCACCATCATGCGGGACGCCGTGACCCCGTGCCAGATACCGCCGGTACCAGGATCACTGGATATCTGGTACCCGAATACCCCGGCCGTGAGCATTGCTGTCATGAGTGAGATGACCCAGGACCGCCTCCCCGAATCCGGCCGGACAGCCGCCGGGGAATCCGTGGACGGCGGCACGACGAATCGGCAGCCTGTTGCCCCGGACGGAAAGCGACCGCGGCACACCGGAATTCTTCTCGTCATTCTCGGCGCGGTATTCATGGCGCTGCTGGATGCCACCGTGGTGAATGTCGCCACGCCGACCATACGGACCGACCTCGAAACCACCGGTTCCGCGCTCCAGTTGATCGTCTCCGGCTATACGATTTCCTATGCGGCGCTGCTGATCACCGGTGCTCGGCTCGGTGCCCGGCACGGCTTCCGGACCGTCTTCCTGGCCGGTCTCGCCACCTTCACCCTCGCCTCGTTCGGCTGTGGTCTGGCGCCGGGGGCCGGGGTCCTGATCGCTGCCCGGGTGGTGCAGGGCATCGGGGCGGGGCTGATGGTCCCGCAGATCTACAGCCTGATCCAGCTGACCTTCGAAGGACCCGCCAGGGCAAGGGCGTTGAGCCTGTACGCGGCGGTGATCGCGGTCGCCGTGGTCGTCGGCCAGGTCGCCGGCGGACTGCTGGTCAGTGCGGATCTGTGCGGCACCGGCTGGCGCCCGGTCTTTCTGATCAATGTGCCGGTCGGGCTGGCGCTGCTGGCCGCCGCGGTACGGCTGCTGCCCGCCGGGGCACCCCCGTCGGCCAAGGGCCTGGACCTGCCCGGCCTGGTCACCCTGACGGCCACGCTGTTGCTGCTGGTCGTACCGCTGGTCCTGGGCCATGAGCAGCACTGGCCGCTGTGGACGACGCTCTGTCTGGGCGCGGTGGTCCCGATGGCCGTGGTGTTCGTGCTGGTCGAGCGGGGGGTCGCCCGGCGCGGCGGGGCTCCGCTGGTGCCCGGCCGGGTGCTGCGCTCGAAGGATCTGGTGTGCGGTGCGGCCGCGCTGTTCTTCGGCATGGCCGGGTACGCCGGCTTCCTCTTCTCCTTTTCCCAGCATCTTCAGTCGGGGCTCGGCGAGTCCGCGACCCGCGCCGGTCTGGCCTTCGCCCCGCTGGCCGTCGGCGTCGCCACCGGCAGCCTCACCTGGCAGAAGCTGCCCGCCCGTTGGCATCTGCCGGTGATCGCCGCCGCCTGCGCGCTGACCGCGGCCGGCTACCTCGGCATCGGGTGGGCCCTGCGCACCGGCGGCCACGGCGGTCTCGTCCTGCCGGCGCTCCAGCTCCTGTGGGGCCTCGGTCTCGGGTACACCACCAGCCCGCTGCTGACCCTCGCGCTGTCCCGTATCGACCCCGCGGACGCCTCGGACGCCAGCGGGGTGCTCACCACCGTCCCGCAGCTTGCGCAGGTGGTCGGGGTCGCGGCGTACGGCAGCGTCTTCCTGGCCCTCGCGGACCGGCCCGGGACCGCCGGCGCCGCCGGTACGCCGTCGGCTCTCGCCTCGGCGCAGGCGCTGTACGCGACCGCACTGCCGGTGGCGGCCGGCGCCCTGCTGGGTGCGCTGGCGCTGCTCCCGCTGCTGCGCGCCCGGCGCTGAGCGTGGGGCGGCGCCCCGACGGCCCCGGGGCGTACGGCAGAGCCGTCGCGCCTGGCGGGCTCCCGGGCGATACTGAAGTTTGAGCCCAAACGGGGGCGTCGCATCCGGGGCCCCGGCGGCCCCGGCCGAGGGAGGGGAGTGACCGGCATGCGTGCCTTGGTCATCGTTCACGACCATCTGTCCACCGCGGGCCACGTGGGCGAGCGGCTGGCCGAACGGGGCTATGAGCTCGACGAACTGCTCGTCGTGCCGGCCGAGCGGTATACAACTCCGGACGTCGACGTGGCGTTCCCGGCGGCCGAGGACTATGGCCTGATCCTGACTCTCGGTGCTCCTTGGTCGGTGGCGCGGAGGAACGCCTGGATCGAGGCGGAGCTGGCCCTGCTGCGCTCGGCGCACCGGGCCGGGGTCCCGGTGCTCGGCATCTGCTTCGGTGGCCAGGCGCTGGCCACCGCCCTCGGTGGCGGCATCGAGGCCGCCCCGCGCTTCGAACTGGGCTGGAGCCGCCTGACGACCGACGCACCGGAGCTGGTCGGGCCGGGCCCCTGGTTCCAGTTCCACGGGGAACGCTGGCTGTTGCCGCCGGGCGCCCGGGAGCTGGCGCGCAACGACGTCGCCTCGCAGGCCTTCGTCTGCGGCCGCTCCTGGGGCGTGCAGTTCCATCCGGAGCTGACGCCTGAGGTGCTCCAGGCGTGGTTCGACGAGGACGGGGTGGCGATCGCGGCCGAGGTGGGCGTCGACCCGGAGCGGCTGGTGGCCGAATTGCGGGCAGATCTCCCTGCCGTCCGCGCGCGGGCCCACGTGTTGGTGGACGCTTTCCTTGATCACATAGCCGCGAGCGGGTCCAAATGATGGAACCGCGTCACACATGAGCGCGTGATTCTCGCCACCCCTGATAGGGGTGGCGCTCAGATGAGCGGTCGAAGTGGGGTTCCATCTCTCCAATGGTGGCACCGGGTGCCACGCTTCATTTGTTCGACTGATTAAGCCATTCGTTGCACTGAGTAGCACATATCCCTGGTTCTGACTGCGTAGCGGAGTGATGCATTCAGGTAATGAAGCATGGTCCAAACGCGTGATCACTTTCGATCTGGTGGCGGACGACTGGTTACGCAGGTATGTCGACCAAGTGGACGTACCCATACGCCTTCGATCTGGGTATGTTCCTCGCCGTCAGGGCAGCCCGTCGGCGAGGAGTCAGTGCCGTGCCGGAAACACAAGATCCCCACGTAACCAAGCCTTCGTCCGCGAAGTTCGTCTACGACTTCACTGAGGGCAACAAGGAGCTCAAGGACCTGCTAGGCGGCAAGGGCGCGAACCTCGCCGAGATGACCAACCTGGGACTTCCGGTCCCTCCCGGCTTCACGATCACCACGGAAGCCTGCAAGGTCTACCTCGACAGCGGCACCGAGCCCGCGGCACTCCGTGCCGAGGTCTCCGAGCACCTCGACGCCCTTGAGCAGAAGATGGGGAAGAAGCTCGGCCAGGCCGACGACCCGCTGCTCGTATCGGTACGTTCCGGTGCGAAGTTCTCCATGCCCGGCATGATGGACACCGTCCTCAACATCGGGCTCTCCGATGCGTCGGTTTCCGGCCTCGCCGCGCAGGCCGGTGACGAGCGGTTCGCGTGGGACTCCTACCGCCGCCTCATCCAGATGTTCGGCAAGACCGTGCTGGGCGTCGACGGCGAGCTCTTCGAGGAGGCGCTGGAGGAGGCCAAGCAGGCCAAGGGCGTCCGCGTCGACATCGAGCTGGACGCCGCCGACCTCCAGAGCCTGGTCGCGCACTTCAAGGACATCGTCGCCAAGGAGACCGGCCGCGACTTCCCGCAGGAGCCGCGCGAGCAGATGGACCTCGCGGTGCGCGCGGTCTTCGACTCGTGGAACACCGACCGCGCCAAGCTCTACCGCCGCCAGGAGCGCATCCCCGGCGACCTCGGCACCGCGGTCAACGTCTGCTCCATGGTCTTCGGCAACCTCGGCCCCGACTCCGGCACCGGTGTCGCCTTCACCCGCGACCCCGCCAGCGGCCACCAGGGCGTCTACGGCGACTACCTCCAGAACGCCCAGGGCGAGGACGTCGTCGCCGGTATCCGCAACACCGTGCCGCTCGCCGACCTCGAGAACATCGACAAGGCGTCGTACGACCAGCTGATGCAGATCATGGAGACGCTCGAAACGCACTACAAGGACCTGTGCGACATCGAGTTCACCATTGAGCGCGGCAAGCTGTGGATGCTCCAGACCCGGGTCGGCAAGCGCACCGCCGGTGCCGCCTTCCGGATCGCCACCCAGCTTGTCGACCAGGGCCTGATCGACGAGGCCGAGGCCCTCCAGCGGGTCAACGGCGCACAGCTGGCGCAGCTGATGTTCCCCCGCTTCGACCTCGGCGCGAAGTCCGAGATGATCGGGCGCGGTATCGCCGCCTCCCCGGGCGCGGCGGTCGGCAAGGCCGTCTTCGACTCGTACACCGCCGTCAAGTGGTCGCGCTCCGGCGAGAAGGTCATCCTGATCCGCCGGGAGACCAACCCCGACGACCTCAACGGCATGATCGCCGCCGAGGGCATCCTCACCTCCCGCGGTGGCAAGACCTCGCACGCCGCCGTCGTCGCCCGCGGCATGGGCAAGACCTGTGTCTGCGGCGCCGAGGAACTGGAGGTCGACACCAAGTCCCGCAAGATGACGACCCAGGACGGGTTCGTCATCGAGGAGGGCGACGTCGTCTCCATCGACGGCTCCACCGGCAAGGTCTACGCCGGCGAGGTGCCGGTCGTGCCGTCCCCGGTCGTGGAGTACTTCGAGGGCCGGATGCACGCCGGTGCCGAGGACGCCGACGAGCTGGTCAAGGCCGTCCACCGGATCATGGCGTACGCGGACCGGGTGCGCCGGCTGCGCGTACGGGCCAACGCCGACAACGCCGAGGACGCCGCCCGCGCCCGCCGGTTCGGCGCCCAGGGCATCGGCCTGTGCCGCACCGAGCACATGTTCCTCGGTGAGCGCCGCGAGATGGTCGAGCGCCTCATCCTGGCCGACACCGAGACCGACCGGGACGCCGCGCTCAGCCAGCTGCTGCCGCTCCAGAAGGCCGACTTCATCGAGCTGTTCGAGTCGATGGACGGGCTGCCGGTGACCGTCCGGCTGCTGGACCCGCCGCTGCACGAGTTCCTGCCCGACATCACCGAGCTGTCGGTGCGGGTCGCGCTCGCCGAGGCCCGCAAGGACGCCAACGAGAACGATCTGCGGCTCCTCCAGGCCGTGCACAAGCTGCACGAGCAGAACCCGATGCTGGGTCTGCGCGGCGTACGCCTCGGCCTGGTCATCCCCGGTCTGTTCGCGATGCAGGTGCGCGCGATCGCCGAGGCGGCCGCCGAGCGCAAGAACGCCAAGGGCGACCCGCGTGCGGAGATCATGATTCCGCTGGTCGGCACCGTCCAGGAGCTGGAGATCGTCCGAGAGGAGGCCGAGCAGGTCATCGCCGAGGTCGAGAAGGCCCACGGCGTCAGCCTCAAGCTCACCCTCGGCACGATGATCGAGCTGCCCCGCGCCGCCCTCACGGCCGGTCAGATCGCCGAGTCGGCCGACTTCTTCTCCTTCGGTACGAACGACCTGACGCAGACGGTCTGGGGCTTCAGCCGCGACGACGTCGAGGCCAGCTTCTTCACCGCCTACCTGGAGAAGGGCATCTTCGGCGTCAGCCCGTTCGAGACCATCGACAAGGACGGCGTGGGCTCCCTGGTCCGCAACGCCGCCGCGGCCGGCCGCGCCACCCGCCCCGACCTCAAGCTCGGGGTCTGCGGTGAGCACGGCGGTGACCCGGAGTCCGTCCACTTCTTCCACGAGGCCGGACTGGACTACGTCTCCTGCTCCCCGTTCCGCATCCCGGTCGCACGGCTGGAGGCGGGCCGGGCGGCCGCCGAGTCCAAGGGCAGCGACAGCCGCTGACCCCACCGGGGCACCGCGGGCGCCAGGCGCGTCCGCGGCGCCCCGGACAGCCCACCGGAGCCCGGTGCCACGGCACCTCTCCCTCACCGGCCTGGCACCGGCTCCGGCACCCCGACGAGGGCGGCACCTGTGCGGAGGTGCCGCCCTTCGTCACATCCAGACGTTGTGGCCGCCGCCCCGCCACTCGATGAGGTCATGGTCGTCGAGCGACACCACGTCGGTGTCCAGACCGGCCCGGCGCAGAAACTCCAGAAGATCGACGCTGCTGTACGCGAGGCCGAGGATCTCGCCCTCGATCGTGACGCGCCGGCCACCGGTGGGCGACGGCGGATGCACGATGACGGGCGGGTGCTCGGCCATGCCTCCAGCCTGCCCCCGTGTCCCCGAGGGTGCATCCGGTGGAGCGGGACTTTGAAAACAGGCCCCGAGGCCCTCCTGCTCCTGCCCGGTCCGACGAGAGCGGCACCTGTGCGGAGGTGCCGCCCTCGTTTTCTCCGGACTCCCCCCTCGGGAGCTGCCGCCACCCCGGTCGGCGCGGGAAGGCGGCCTTCAACGGGGCTGCCGAGCGGCCGGTGGTGTGCCCATCACCCCCCACGGGATCGAGCAACCCGGTCCGTTCGCACCGCCGTTGAATTGAGTACAGCATTCCTTCCGGCCCCCTGGCGGCGCGACCACTTTCAAGTCTGGCCAAAAGGGCATGGTGACCGCGCGTGTTGGCGTGCATACTCAGGCGTGCCGGGGGCCGACTGAGGAAACCAGGGGTGGGGGTTCGGTGTTACGCGTCCATTTCAGTGGACTCGATCTGGCCCGTGTGCGCATTGCGGCACGCCCGGACGCACTGTGGGAGACCGTCTTAAGCTTTCACCGGCTACGTGACAGACGGGACGATTCGGCGTTCGGCAAATGGCGATCGGAAACACGGGGAAGGTTGAATGGCGAAGCGCGGCTGCTGGCACCGCTGGTGCCCACCCGCGGCTATTTTCCCGATTTCCTGACGCCCGCCGAAGGGCTCCTCGGGATGACCGACGCGCTCGCCGCCCTGCGGGAGACGCCCGCCTCCCGGCTGGGTGCCGAGCTCGCCCGGCTCTCCACTGCCGCCCGCCCGTTCCCGTCCTGGATACGGGCGATGGCCGACGGTGACACCCGTGCCCTCGGCCGGCTCGCCGGGATACTCCAGCGCTATTACGAGGCGGCCGTCGCCCCGTACTGGGCGCGCGTCCAGGGCCGCATAGAGGCCGACCGGGCGGCCCGCGGCCGGGCGCTGCTCGACGGCGGCGCGGACCGGCTGCTCGCCTCGCTCCCGCCGATGATGCGCTGGCGCCCGCCGGTCCTGGAGGCCGACTATCCGGTGGACCGTGATCTCCACCTCAACGGCCGGGGGCTGTTGCTGCTGCCGTCGTACTTCTGCCGCCGCACCCCCGTCACCTTCCACAACCCGGATCTGACGCCCGTCCTGGTCTATCCGGTGGAGCATCCCGCGCCCCGGCTCACGCCCCAGGTCCCGCCGGAGCGCTCCCTGGGCCGGCTGGTCGGGCAGACCCGCTCCGCGATACTTCAGCGGATCGGCGTCGGCTGCACCACCAGCGAACTCGCCCGGCGCGCCGATGTCTCGCTGGCCTCCGCCAGCCAGCACGCGACGGTGCTCCGCGACGCCGGACTGCTGCTCACCCTGCGGCAGGGCAACGCGGTGCTGCACACCCTCACCCCGCTGGGCGCGGCCCTGCTGCGCGGCGCACGCCCGGCGGAGGAGCCGGCGTACGAGCGGCTCCGGTGAGGGGCGCCGGGGACGCCGTGCCGGGCGCCGGGAGCGTGCGGGAGGTAGGGACTCCCGTCGGCGGCGGCCCCGCGGTCAGAAGGGGCGGTCGCCCGCGATGGCGACCCGTTCGGCGACCCGGCGGTGCGTCCCGTAGTCGTTCACCGCGTAGTGCTGGGTGGCGCGGTTGTCCCAGAACGCGAGATCCCCCGGCTGCCAGCGCCGGCGCACCTGGAACTCCGGCACCTGCGCCTGCTGGAACAACAGCCGCAGCAACCGGTCGCTCGCCGCCCGGCCGAGACCCACGATGCGGGTGGTGAAGGAGGCGTTGACGAACAGCATCCGCCGCCCCGTCTCCGGGTGCTGGCGCACCACCGGATGCACAACCGGAGGGAACTCCTCCTGAAATGGCGCCAGTTGAGCGGGGGAGTAGAAGCGCGCGAAGCCCGGAAGATAGTCGTGCACCGCCCGCGCCTCATTGATCCGTGCCCGGATTTCCGGCGGCAAATTGTCGTATGCCGCCGCCATATCGGCCCACATCGTGTCCCCGCCAGCGGGCGGCACCTCACGCAGCTGCAACACCGCGCCCATCGCCGGGCGTTCCCGGAACGTCACATCCGTGTGCCATACATTTTCGAACGTCGGGACCCCGCCGGCCGCCTTGTCGAACCGCACCACGTCCTTCGAATCACCCGGCGCCAGCAGCGGATTGGTCTCCAGCTCGCCCCAATTCCGGGCGAATTCCCGCTGTGCCGCGGAGCTCAGCCGCTGCCCGCGGAAGAACAGCACCTTCCACTCCAGCAGCGCCCGGTTCAGCTCCGTACGCAGCTCCCCGGACAGTGGCCGGGACAGGTCCAGCCCACGGATTTCGGCCCCGATGGTGGCCGCCTGCGGTACGACCTCGAAGCGCTCGTAGGGGCGGTCGTCCCAGCCGTCGGGGGTCCGGCGCAGCAGACGGGGCCCTTCGTACAGCCCGTCGGCGGGGATGCGGTGGGGGCGCAGGACGGGAGTGGCGGAAGGGGCGGGAGTGGTGGCCGGAGCGGGAGCGGCGGAGTCGGTGAGAGCCGTCAACGGAGCCTCCTGGAGGGAAGGAAGAGAGGGGAGGGCAGGGCACGGCAGGGTGCGGTGAGGCGCGGGAGAGTCGCCGGTGGGCGTACGGCGGGCGTACGGCGGCCCGGGACCGCGGATGACCGGCGGCCGCGGCCTCAGCTCACGGAGCCGTCAGGACGTACAGGAACGGCCGGCCGGGGGAGAGCCCACCCGGCCGCGGCGGCGCAGAAAGCTCAGGCCGCGGGGCGCGCACTCGCCGTGGGGGCCGCGGTCGCGCGGCTCCGCCTCACGGACGTCCAGGTGCGTGCTCATGCCACGCACCGTACCCCCTCAGCCAGGTGTCCTCAATGCGTCAGTCATCGATCCCACTGCGCTCCACCCCCGCGACGATGTACCGCTGGAGCACCAGGAACACCACCACCAGCGGGGCGATCGAGACCGCCGCGGCCACGAACAGCTCATGCAGATTGAGGTTCTGCGCGGTGGTGAACGTCGACAGCGCCACCTGCACCGTCCAGGCATCCTGGTCCTGCCCGATCACCAGCGGCCACAGGAACGCGTTCCAGGCGCCGATGAAGACGATCGTGCCGACGGCGGCGAAGACCGGGCGGGCGTTCGGCACCACGATGCGCCAGTACGTCCGCCAGTAGCCGAGCCCGTCGACCCGCGCCGCGTCCTCCAGCTCCCTTGGGAAGCCCAGGAAGTACTGCCGGAAGATGAAGCAGGCGAACGCGCTGAACAGTGTCGGAATGACCAGCCCGCGCAGCGTGGAGATCCACCCGAGCGACGACACCAGCACAAAGCTCGGCACGAACGTCACGGCCGCCGGGACCATCAGCGTCCCCAGGATCGCGTAGAAGACGATATTGGCGTGCCGGTACGGGATCCGGGCCAGGCCGTACCCGGCGAGCGAGGCGAGCAGCACCGTACCGGCGGTCGTCGACACCGCGATCAGCGTGGAGTTGAGCAGCGCCCGCCCCAGCGGAAGGTTCGGGTCCTGGAAGACCTCGGTCAGATTCGACCACTGAAGCACCCGCGGGAAGAACGTCCAGTCGGGCGCGGTGATGTCCTGTTCGGTCGCCAGTCCGTTCCGCACCAGCAGATAGAACGGCACCAGGAACAGCAGCGCCAGGGCCACCAGCAGTACCACCCGCAGCGCCCGCCCGGCCCTCGTCAGCGCATCGTCCATCCCGCTCACTCCTCCACCCCCGCTGACTCCTCCACCCCCGCTGACTCCTCCATCCCCGCTCACTCCTCCCTGCGGCCGAGGCCGAACCAGCGGGCCTGCACCACCGTCGCCACCGCGATGATCAGCGCCAGGATCACCGCACCCGCACTGCCCAGCCCGAGGTTCTGATCCCGGCCCAGCGCCGTGTAGTAGAGATAGACCAACGGCGGCCGGGCGTACGGCGGATAGCCGCGCGCATCGCTCAGGAGGTTGTAGAACTCGTCGAACGCCTGGAACGCATTGATCACCAGCAGCAGCACCACCGCCACCGACGTGGCACGCAACTGCGGAAAGGTGAGGTGCCGGAAGGTCTGCCAGCCGGGCCGCGCCCCGTCCACCGCCGCCGCCTCGTACAGCTGCGGCGAGATCCGCTGGAGCCCGGCCAGGAACAGGATCATGTAGAACCCGGCCTGCAACCACAGCCGTACGGTCACGATGACCAGCCAGTACCAGGGCGGATCGGTCGTCGACAGCCAGGCGGTCTGGTCCGCCCCGAACCACCCCAGCACGGTGTTGGCCAGCCCGAACCGCACCCCGTTGAAGATCGACAGCTTCCAGATCACCGCCGCGACGACATACGAGCAGGCCGTCGGCAGAAAGAACACCGACCGGAAGAACGCCCGGGCGAACCGCAGCCGGTTGACCATCAGCGCCAGCGAAAGCGACAGCACATACGTCGCCGGCACGATGAACGCCGTGAACAGCAGAAACGTCCCCAGACTGCCGAGGAAGGACGCATCGCTCAGCATCGCGCCGTAGTTGCCGAGACCGACGAAATCCGCACCGGACGGACTCACCGTGTTGTGCGCGTCGAAGAAGCTCAGATAGACGCTCCACGCCAACGGCACATAGGTGAACAGCCCCAGCCCGAGGGCGAACGGCCCGACGAAGGCCCAGAACCACAGATTCCGCCGCTGCGGCCCCAGCAGCCGGACACCGAGCGAAGGGCGCCCGGCAGCCGGGGCGACCGCTGTCCGGCGGACCGGCCCGTCCTCGACCCCGACCGCCCCTCCGCTCCCTCCCGCCGCCGTCACTTCTTCTTGACCCGCTGAAGCTCGGCATTGACCTTGCGCACCACGGGCCTCAGCTCACTCTCCGGGTGGGCGCCGTCCTTGATGATCCGGCTCAGCGCGTCCTGATAGGCGGTACGGGCCGCGGTCGTCCACAACAGCGGCTCCGCATAGCCGTACTCGGTGGCAAGGCGGACCGCATCCGCCGCCGGCCCCTCACGCAGCTGCTCGGCCTTCTTCGCCAACGAGATCCGGGCCGGGATGTGGAACCCGTACGACAGCGCGAAATCCTGCTGGAAGTCGGTGCGGTCCACCCACAGCCACTTCGCGAAGGCCTTCGCCTCCGCCGTGCGCTTGCTCCGCGCGCTGACCGCCGAGCCGTAGGCGCCCACCGGAACGGACGGCTTCCCGCCGCTTCCGTCCTTCGGGAACGGCAGCACCCCGAAGTCGTCCCCCAGCGCCTTCTTGATCTGCGGCAGCGCCCACAGCCCCGACCACTGCATCGCGGTCAGCCCCTGGATGAACGCGGCCGGATCGGACCAGTCCGTGGGCGCCCCCAGCAGCAACGATCTGTCCGCGTACAGCTGCCGGATCTTCCCCAGCGTCCGCGCCGCGGCCGGATCGTCGAAGCCGGCCTTCCCGTCCGCGTCGATCAGACTCAGCCCGGCGGCGAACAACGGCGTCCCGCCGAGCACCCCCACCCCGCCGTCATTCCCCAGGAACAGCCCCTTGGTCTTCTTGCCGCTGAGCTTCTTCGCCCCGTCCACCAGCTCATCGAGCGTCCGCGGCGGCCGGACGCCGGCCTCCCTCAGCAGGCTCTTGCGGTAATAGAGCAGCTGCATGTCCACGACCTGCGGGATGCCCCAGACCTTGTCCCGCCAGATCTTCGGCGCCAGCGCGGCCTGGTGGAAGTCGTCCTTGACCGGCTCGACGACATCGGTCAGATCGGCCACCTGCCCGCCCTGGATCTGCTCCAGCATCGGCCCGTTGACCTCGAAGACATCCGGTCCCGAGTCGGTCAGCAGCGCCGCCGCCGTCTGCCGGTCGTAATCCCCCGGCCGCCACTGCACCGAGACATCCGCCTTCCGGTACGCGGCGGCATACCGTTTCACGGCCCGCTCGACCCCCGGCTCCCCGTACTGGTGATACCACTGCCTGATCTCCGCCCCCGAACCTCCCCCGCCCCGCCCCGTGTTGGACCCACACGCCGTCGCCAACCCCGCCGCAAGAGCGACCCCACCCCCGGCCGCCAACAGCCGCCGCCTGTTGATCTCCGTCATGCCACGTCGCCCCCTGCGGTCGTCATGTTCCGCACGCCACTTCGCCCCCTGCGCTCGTCACCTGCCGCACGACGCCACGTAGCCCCGCGCGCTTGTCACGTCCTGGTTATGGTCGATCACGGGTGGTGCGGGCGTCCATGGTGCCGCATGGGGGCGGGGGTGTGTTGCGGCTGTGGACAACGGGGGGTTGGGGTTTTATCGGGTTGCTGGTTGCTGGTTGCTGGTTGCTGGTTGCTGGTTGCTGGGCGCGGGTCTCCGGTCGCGGGTCGTCTGCCGCCTGGCCTCATTCCCGTACCCAGCCGTCTTTCGCCAGGGCGGCGATGCCGCTTTTCACGGCAGGCCACCCTGGGCCGTCAGGCGACCATGTCGACCAGTAGATCGCCACGTCGAACCGCATCTCCCCCTGGCTTCTGCTGACTTGGAACTCGAACGGAGCGTGCAGGACGGACGCGCCTATCGGACCGTAGACCCAGTCATTCCCCGCATGCCTTTCGACGGGGTGGTCGAGGTGATGGCCCGCCACCTCAAGCTGAATCGTGCTGCGCTCGAACCGGCTGCCATCATCGGGCAACCGCGCGGCCGTGGCATTGAACGCGAGCCCTTCCCAGCCCACTGCCGGCCCATCACTGACGCGGGCACCGTCGGCAGAAGAGAGAAAGCCCTCGATAAATCTGAAGGCAGCGGCCGCATCGACCTCTTCCACGAGGGTCAGCACGTCGCATCGGTAGCGCGGGTTCGCGTACATGCCTTCAGGGAGGGCGCGGCGTCGCAGCATTCCGCCTTCCAGCCGGAGTCCGGACGAAGGGAGCGGCAGGTCGAACTCGTCGTCCCACCACGCCGCCGCAATCTCCATGGAGAGCGGAATGCACAGCCCGGCGGAAAAGGTGAACAGCGCGTCAATCGCCCTCTTCGCCAGGTGGATGTGGTCGTCCGCGACATCCTCCACCTCCCTCGCCAGCCGGACGTTCACTCCGGGAAAGTCGTGCATTCTGGCGCTCAACACCTGGTGGGCCCTTCTTCTCCTTCTCCTTGTCCTGCTCCTGTTGTGCACGCTCCCGCCGGGGAATTTCGCCGCTCCGTCAATATGATCCGAGGTTGTCCAGTCTGCCTTCGAACACCTCGTCCCAGTGATCACCGGTTTCCGTGGCGGGGTCGATTTCCTCGGCCCATTCCCTGAGACTCCACCGGGCATCCACGGTTTCAGCGAGGGTGGACAGCCAGCTGGTGCGGTAATCACCGTAGAGCCGTAGCACCGTGGCGAATTGCGGGAGGCTGCTGGCCAAGAGGACTGTCGAATAGCCGCTCTCCGTGTCCTGGAGGACTGCGCCGCTCGATCCGTCCAGTACCACGGCTCCTCCCATCCACGAGCCGATCTGATAGAAGGGGCCCTCCGCCTCTGGATCCGTGACATCCTCCGGCCATTCGAATTCCGGAAGCCCTTGTTCGTTCAGGGGGGAAGAGGAGAAGAAGGGGATCTGGCCGTTCAGGTACGGAAGGCCGGTCGTGCTCAAGAACTCCCGGGCGGTGGGATTGCGCAGCCCGTCGGGTAGTTGAGCAGCACTCACTGTCCGGCAGCTTCCGGTACCGAAGATTCTCTCCAGCCATGACGTCGAAGGGGCACCATCAGCAAGCGCCTCCTCGGGACACCGCCAGGTGGCGGCCTTTGTTACCGGGCCGAGGTAGGGTCCCCCGCCCCACACGCCCGTTCCGGCATCGGCCGAGGCCACTGCGCGCACTGCGTACAGCCCGCCGTGTCCGCCGATGACCCAGCGGCCCGGTCCGGCCGGCCTGATGCTTCTGTTGACGTCGGGGGTTCTGGGCGCCGGCAGCGCCGCGTCCTCATGGAATTCCGCTGGCCTGGGCGTGTCCTGGGTATGCGGAATCCGTACGACGCTTTCCGTGCCTACCTGCGTGCCGTCATCGAGAGCGAAGACACGTTCCACATACTCGTCGTTCAATGGCCCGCCCATGTCGTCGTACCGGACGACCCGCCTCATCACGGCGACCGGCACGTCATCCCTGCGCTCCACGCGGATCTGGTCGACGCGTCCCACTTCCCCGTCCATCGGACCGAATACGCCGTACGGCCGTTGATGAGACCAGAGCGTCTTCCAGGGCATATCGATGCCGGCGTTGGCGAGTCCGTCTGCTACGGTGCGCTGCCCACGGTTCACTGCCGCCCAGTGCAACCAGGAAAGCCACTCGCCGCGCGAGACGGGATCAACTCGCTGCGTTTCCAGATAGTGCATATCCATCGCGACAGTGCCTTGGGGGACACCCGCCGGCCAGGCCGCCGCGATTCCCTGGAGCAGCCCGTAGCGTTCCGTTCGAGCGAGCAGCTCTCCATCGGCCAGCAATTCCTCAAGGCAACCGCCGAGTGCCGCGTGTACGGGGAGAGTCTGAGCGGCATATCGGGCGAGCTCGGGCGAGCCCGCGTGCGAGGAGAGGTAGTGGAAAAGGGCCTGCTGATCCACGGGGGAGAGGGGGATGGCCTCGCGAGCAATTGCCCGCGACACCGGTGTGGCGAAAGAAACGCTTTCGGCACCGTCCTCGGCGGTTTCCACAGCCAGTTGGTGCGGGTATTGGGCGACGAGCGACCGGAGCTCTCCCTTGTCCGTGGGATGTCCCAGAGTTTCGCAGAGCGCTGACCACACAGGAAAGGCAACACCAGGCGTCTCGGCCGCAGCGAGGAGCTGAATGGCGCGGTGCTGGGCCACGGCACCGGCCCCTTGACGACTTCCGGAGCTGCCCGGCTTGTCGCCATCGGTTATCGACATTTCCTGCAAATGGCGGCGGTGAGGGATGCGCGCACGCTCGGCATCACCTTCCACCACGATCCGCAGGCACCGGCGGTCATCGCGCCCGAAGCGCTCCGCGACCAGACGGAGCACCCGCCCGGGCTCCGTCGACGTGATCGTGGATCCGGCCCATTGGGCGTTGGTCAGCAATACAACCGCGTCACGGTTGATGAGCCCTTGCGCACTCCAGAGGCTCGATCGCCGTTCGTGAGCGGCCTCCGGATCCACCCCCAGACCGAGAAGTACATGAATCGCCACTTCCTCGGCACTCAGATGGAGACAATCGACGAATACTGCGTTGGGTACTCGTCGACGGAGGTCTTCGAGTACCTGCCTGGCACCGGAGCCGCCGGCGCCGCGCAATACGAGCACGCCGCCCTTGCGGCGCGGCTCACCGAGCCAGGCTTCAAGCTCCGCCACGACAGTCGGACCCGTCGGTCCGCTTCCGTACAGCCGCCGGGCCACGCGGTCCTCAGTCATTGTGGAGGGGATAGACCCACGCCCCCGCCGTCGAGCCGCGCCAGTCGATATTCCACAAGGTGTCTTCGATATCCCGTCGTAGCGAGTGGGCTTCGGTTTCGTTTTCGATGGAATCGAGGAGGTGCCGACCCGTGAGCCATTGGGCGGCCTTGGCGAGGAAGGCATCCAGGCTTGTGGCCACGAGTGTGCCCTCCAGGCCGTCTTCGTCAGGGCTGCCGGGCATACGCAGTGTGCGGCCGGTGGGGCCGTCGATGACGATCAGGCCGGCCGTCCATCGGCCGATCTTGAAGAAGGGGCCTTCGGCGTCGGGCGTCTCCAGGTCCTCCGGCCATGCGATCTCCGAGAGAAAGTCGGGGAGATCAGGTTCGAGGGCGATTCCTCTTGTGTCCATGACGGGGAGGCCGGTTTCGGAGAGCGTTCGTCGGGCCGCCGCGTCGGTGAGGCCGCTCGGTAGGCCGTTGAGGGGCGTGCGCACGACGACGGGTTCGTCAAGCAGTTCCGTCAGATCCGTCGGGGCGGGGTCGGGGGCGTGCGCAGGGCGGGTGGGGCCGGCCACTGTCGGGCATCCGGAGAGGGGCGGGCCGGTCGGCGGTGCGAGGCCCGGGAACTCGTCGGGGTCGGCAGGCTCCACACCGAACAGGCCGCCCGCGCCGGCCACGATGACGTAGTCCTCAAAGGACAGGGCGAGGTAGAGAAATTCCTCGTCGGGGCCTTCGTCGGCCCCGTCGGCCTCCTCGAAATCGCTGAGGGTGAGGGGGCCGCTGGTGTCATGGGCGTCGGGGTCGGCCCAGGTGAGGGCCTGCTGTGCGGCTTCCGGCAGGTCGTCGCCGTGCCAGGGACCGCCCAGCAGTTCGCCGGTGGCGAGGTCCCGGACGTGGATGGCGGAAGGGGATTCGCACTCGACGGCCACTGCGGGGCGGCCGTCCCAATGGACCGCGTAAAGGTCATTGACCGCCCCGGGGGCGAGATAGCGCGGGTGATAGCCGCCCGGCGGACGCCAGTGGGCCCAGCTCGTGGTCCATGGCATGCACAGGCCCGAGCCCGCAATGCCTGTCGCGAATGCGGAGTCCTCGCGTGCGGTCGCCATCAGATGCAGCCAGGCAGCCCACTCCGGCTGAGTGGTCGGGGTCACCCCGTAGCTCCACAGATGCACGGCGTCGGCTGCGGCGTTGTTTCCCGGAACCGATCCGTCGAAGGCGCAATGTGCTGCATCAAGCAGTGCTTCCTGCGTGATGTTGGCGATGAGGGAGCCATCGTGCAGCAATTCATGGAACAGCCCGGCTTGGACGGCATGCATGGCCAGCCCGTGCGCGGCGTAGCGTCCCATCTCCCCCGAGGCCGCCCACCCCTCGGTATGCAGGAATTGGGGGGAGATTTCCCTGAGCCATTCGACCATGTGTCGGTTGACGCGGAGCACCATCTCCTCGTCGGCGGCCTTGCGAAGAGCCTCCGCCAGCCCTTCATCGACGAATGCGACACCGTTGGCGTCGCGAGTCACCAGGTCGGGGAACTGGGCGAGGATTTCCTCAAGCGTGACCTCCTCCGTATCGCGCAACCCAGCGGACTGCGCGAGCTCCTGCCACACCCGGAGCGGCACCCGGCGCGGCTCGGCCAGTGCGAGTGCCCGGATCTGTGCCGGTACGTCAATGAGCTCAGACTCCGAGAGAGAGCCAGGACCATCGTCGAGATGCAGGACGAACTCGCGGGCCGGCGGATCAGCCTGTGGCGGAGCGGCAACGGCCACGGCGACCTTGCGCTGGTGGCTGAGCCTCCCGGCAAGCTCGTCCCGTACCTGCACAGGCCGCGCCGAACGCCGGGTGCGACCCGCTCGGTGTGCGTTCTTGAGCAGGATGCAGGTGTCGGCGGAGAAATATTTGCGCAAATGGCGCCAGGGCGTGTTGATTTGGGCCGCTCTCGGCACGCCGACAAAGTCAAGTACCTCCGTCACGATCTCCTCGGGCGTCTGCCCCGTGGCGTCGAGCAGCAGACTTCGAGGAATTCGCCGGTGCACTTCTTCCAGGACCTCGTCCGCGGCGTGACCGCTCACGATGTCGCAGCGGCTGCCGGCGGGACGCCCTTCGTTCCACCACTCGACAACGCGTGAGACCGCCTCGTCGGTCGAGAGGTGGTGGTGGCCGGGGGTACCGGGCTGATTCACGTAATTACCTCGGAACGATATGACGCGTGGCATCGGCCTCCCTGGGGTCGATCCTCTGGGGGGCCTGCGCCTACGGCCGCATCCCCTTCTGCGCGATACGGCGGCCCCTATCTTGACCGAATTGCGCGCCACGGTCGGCTGTCCGGGCCTGCCTGCGCGGGACACTGCAGGGATGAACTCGGACCGCGGTGACAGCCGACAGCAAGCGAGCGGAGCACCAGGGGAACTGCGTGGAGCGGCGGTTGTGCTACGGCCGACGACAGAAGCGGACATCCCCACACTCGGCATCATCGTCCGGGAACCGGAGGTCGCGGCATGGTGGTCGGTGCCCGACGACTACCAGGACATGCTCGCCATTCTCGTCGACGACGAGGTCATCGGCGCGATCCAGTTCTCCGAGGAGACCGACCCCGAATTCCGGCACGCCGCCATCGACGTCTTCATCACGGCGAGCCGGCACGGAAAGGGCCTCGGTACGGACGCCGTCCGCACCCTCGCCCGTTGGCTGATCCAGGAAAGCGGCCACCACCGCCTGACCATCGACCCGGCCGCCGCCAACACCGCCGCCATCCGCAGCTATCGCAAGGTCGGTTTCAAACCCGTGGGAATCATGCAGGCTTACGGGCGCGACTACCGGACGGGGGGCTGGGCGGACGGATTGCTGATGGATCTGCTGGCGGATGAACTGACCTGAGGGACAGCCCGGTCGCCTCACCGCGTGTCCGCTCGGTAGAACTTCCGGTACAGCGCGATGGAGTCAGCCGGCGGCCGTAGCGGAACCCGGCAGATTTCGCCGGTGTCCTTGGCGACCACTACACAGATACCGCCAGGACTCCTGGGGCGTCGGCGTTCTCCCGTCGGTGTGGTCCTCGGGTGCGGCGCGAGCTCTGCATACACGAGATATCCGATGTCGAACTCGCGCACTCTGAGCGGAGCCGGGGTGCCATCCGGCCAGACAGGCGTGTACTCCGTGCGGGCAATCTCCAGAGCTTCCTCTGCGCTGGTCGGTACCGGTCGATCGGGCTGGTGGGCATCTGGCGCGTCAGGCGAGGTCATACGGGATTCCCCGCCCGCTCGGCGCGGTAGCGGGCGATGGCGGAACGCGGCGGGTGATTGGGCACAAAGGTCAGTGCGCCGTCAGTTTTGGAGACGATCAGGTGGCTTCCGCCGAAGGAGCGGGGCTCGGTGGGCGGGAACGTGGCATGGACGAGATACCCGATGTCGAATTCCTGGACGTGCAGGGAGGCGGGGGTCCCGTCGCGACAGCGGGGCCGGAAGTGGGCGCGGGCTGCGTCCAGTGCTTCGCCAGCGGTCTTCGGCCCGATGGTCCGGGACTCCTCCTGGGTGTCGCTGGAATCGTTCTGCGTCATGATGCTTTGCCTTCGGCGCCGACGGCGCTGAGTGTCCGAGGCATTTCGTGTCAGGCGGGGGACTGGCGCTGCTGTCGGTAGAGCTCGATGGCTGATTCCGCGGGGAGGTTGGGCACGGTGACGGTTTCGCCGGTCTCCTTGGCCACGATGATCATTGAGCCGCCGGCCGGAGCCGGCTGCGGTTCGCCGGATGCGTCCGTGTCGTCGTCGAAGTCGGCGGACACGAGGTAGCCGATGTCGAATTCTTCGACCTGCACCGGAGCGGGAGAGCCGTCCGCCAGCGTCGGCTCGGCGTAGCGGCTACGGACGATGGCGAGCGCTTCGTCGGGGGTGGTGGGCGGAGTGGGATTGTCCTGCTGGCTGGCCATGTAGCTCCTTTGATGCGCGGGTTTCGCCTGGGTGCTGGCGAAGTGTTATGTGGGAAATTCGTCGACCGCTCGGCGTCGAGCAACCCTACGGATGCTCGGCCAGATGGTCATTGGGATGCCGTCTGCGTAATCTCCCACATTCAGGTCCTACCTGCGTTCGTCTTCTTCATGGACGCACGAATTCTCATCCTAGTAAGTGTCTGCAAATTCAATGCGCATGGCCATGCCTCACGCCGTGTAGGTTTTGTCCACCGTGAGGTTTCCTTCCTCGTCCCACTTCTGACGCTGCAGGTACCTCCCCTTGGGGCTGAAGACCGAGAACTCAGCGAGTTGGCCGTTCGGGTACCACGTACGCCACTCGCCAACAGCCACTCCCAACCGGCAAGTGCCCTCCTCCTTCTTCGACCCATTTGGGTACCACTCGGTCTGTGGGCCGGACTCGTAACCTTCGAGGTAGGAGACGAGGCTGATCACTCGGCCCTCTTCGTCGTGTGTAACGACTTCGCCGGTGAACGGATTGTCTTGGTAGTAGACGATGTTGCCGTCTTCCAAGTAGGTGTCTTCGTCGTCGATGCGCATTCGTTACTCCGAGGCGGGTGGCTCGTATCCTTGCGGCTCTTGCCTTCGATAATCGCGATTTGAGAAGTGGTAACGGCCGGAGAAGCTGGGGATGTCCCTGAGTATACAGTTGCAGTTTGCGCAGGCCGGTGCGGAGTCTCCCGGTGTGAAGTCAGGGTTGTCTCTGCTGGGGTTCTTGAACCAGCGGGGGTCGAACCGCATTTCCTTCAGCACTTCTCGATCGAGCTCGCCTTCTTGCTGCCGTTGACGCGCCCACAGCAATTCGTTCACGGCCTTGACCTCGGCATGCCGCAACGGCTGGTCCTCGTGGGCCTGCCCTTCCAGGATCCAGGGCACCCTCTCTCCCGGAATGGGCCTGCCGTTTTCGTCGGTCGCAGGCCTCTGGGTGGGCACGTCCGGTGAGTCCATCAGCGGATGCATCCACTCGGCCATGTCCATGTAGTTGTCTCGCAGCAACGGATGGAGGTGTTCCGGCGGAATGAGGTTCTTCGCCGTACCGTTGACGCCCTCGGTGATGATTCCGGTCCGAAGGTCGATCGCAAGGGCCGAGCACGGGCCTTCACGTTTCGTCGATCCCAGCTCGGCGTAATGCAGAGCGCGCTGGTGGGAAAGCTCCTGAAGGTATTGCTTGACCGGCTTTTCGTCGATCTCCGTGATCAGTTCGTTCTCGATCTTCACACGTTCATCGGTCAGGTCGATCGTTTCGACAATGGCGCCCCGCGACTTGTCCAGCTGGAACTTGGGGTCACTGATGTCCGGTGCGTCGCCCGGGTCCTCCGCAGCCCCGAAGCTAATGGGATCATCAACCCGTTCGTTGCTCGCCGACAGGGGCTTGTGCCGCTCGGTGGGCTCGTCGGCTTCGTCGCCCTGCTCTTCGTCGTGGTCGGCCGTCTGGTCGGCTTCCTCTTCCGCAGGGTCGGCAGGAGGCTTGTTGTCGTCTTCCTGCTGCGCGGTGTCGTGATCGTCGCCGGACGGCTCGGCCGGCCCGTTGGGTTCGGGCCGGGTGAGGCTCTCAGGGGTCGGTGTCGAGGTCGGCTGGCCGGTGTCGTCGGGGTTCTCGTCGTGCGAGTTCGGCGGTAGCTGGCTGCCGGGTGCCTCGGGCCTGCCGTAGATGAACGGATTGCGGTCGTGGCGAAGGGCGTTGGCGAGGTGCTGCGAAACGCTCGAGCCGTGGCCCTTGGGCGCACCTTCGTGATCGCTGGAAGTGGTGGGCTCCTGCGTATCGATGGGCGCATTCTCCGGCCCCGTAGTGGAGTCCTCGCCGGTAGACGCCTCGTCCGACGGAGTGTCGTCGGCGTCACCGGGCGACTCGTCCGCCGGGGTGTCGGTGTGCGGAGCGGGGGTGTTCTCAGGCTTGGACTCGGCCTGTTCGGTGGGGGTGTTGTCGGGCTTGGATTCGGTCTGCTCGGCCGGTGAGTTCTCGGGCTTCCCCTCCGCTTGGTCGGTGGAGGTGTTGTCCGTGTTGGTTTTGGTCTGTTCGGTGGTGTTGGGGTCCTGCTTGGGCTCGGTCTGCTCGGCTGCAGACTCGTCGTCGGGCTTGGGCACCGCCTTGTCCGCGTGCAGCGGCCGGCGGTTGGCGTCCAGCGGGATGTAGAACGCGTGCGTTGCCTTGGAGATGTGGATGGGGTCGTGGCTGACCTGTCCGGTCTGGGTGTCGATCCAGACGATCTTGCCGTGGTAGTTCACGGCGTTGAAGGCATGGCCGCCGCCCCTGGGCTTGGGCCAGTTGACCTGGACGATCGCCGCCGATCCGTGGCCGGCCTTCAGGAGGTCATTGGCGATGCGGGCGGCGGTGTTCGGGTCCTTGCCCTCTCCGGCGTAGGTGTGCTTGGCGCCGCTCCAGCGAATCTGGTTCTCATTGGACGCCCGCTCCGGGGACCAGGTGTCGGGCTTGCCGTCCTTGTCGGTGTCGGGAGTACGGGGTGCGGAGACCTGCGGGTTGCCGAACCAGGTCTCCAAGAAGGAGCGGGAGCAGTCGGCGCAGTTGTTGCTGCGGCCGGGAACGGTGTTGCCGCCGTCGTTCTGGAGCTGGGCCCACGAGTCGAAGGGGTTGGCGAAGCGCTGCGGGGTGCCGTCCTCGTTGCGCGGCATGGCGTTCTGCAGCGCCTGCTGGTCGTGGGGGTTCGGAGCGAGCAGGCCGTGGGGGTGGTGGTTGAGATCGTTGCGGATCGCGCCGTGGGCGTTGGGGTCCCCCGCCTGGTTCTGCGGAGGTGTGGCGTTCTCCTGGCTGTTGGGCGGCTGCTCGTGCGTCGGCTGTTGCTGGTGCTGCGGTGAGTGCGGACTCTGCTGGTGATGGGGCTGAGTCTGCTGTTGGGGTGCTTGCTGCTGGTGGGGGGTCTGCTGCTGCGGCTGCTGCGTGTGGGGTGCTTGCTGCTGGTGAGGTGCCTGCTGCTGCGGAGCCTGCTGTTGGGCGTGCGGTGCCTGCTGTTGTGGCTGAGGCGTCGACTGCTGCGGCACCTGTTGCTGGATGTGCGGTGCCTGCTGTTGCGGTGCCTGTTGCTGGGCGTGCGGTGCCTGCTGTTGCGGTGCCTGTTGCTGGGCGTGCGGTGCCTGCTGCTGCGGAATCGGCTGCTGGTGGTACGGGCTGGGCTGCTGTTGTGGTGCCTGCTGCTGTGGTTGCTGGTGGTACGGGCTCGGCTGCTGCTGTGGAGGCTGCTGCGGCTGCTGGTGCTGGGCGTACGGGTTCGGCTGGGGTTGCTGCTGGGCGTGCGGTGCGTGCTGCTGGTAGGGGTTCGGTTGCTGAGGCTGCTGCTGCGGCGTCGGCTGCTGGTGGTACGGGCTCGGCTGGTGTTGCGGTGCCTGCTGCTGGTGGTGCTGCTGGTACGGGTTGGGCTGTTGCTGCTGGTTGTACGGGCTTTGGTGCTGCGGCTGGGGCTGCTGGGCGTGCGGCGCCTGCTGCTGTGGCTGAGGGGTTGACTGCTGCGGCACCTGGTGCTGGGCGTGCGGTGGGTGCTGCTGGTAGGGGTTCGGTTGCTGAGGCTGCTGCTGCGGCGTCGGCTGCTGGTGGTACGGGCTCGGCTGCTGTTGCGGAACCTGCTGCTGATGCGGCTGTGCATAGGGGGCAGGTTGCTGTTGCTGGTACGGGTTGGGCTGCTGGTGTGGAACCTGCTGCTGGTGCTGCTGGAACGGACCCGGTTGCTGCTGGGGGTGCGGATAGGGCTGCTGCTGCGGGACCGGCTGCTGGGGGTGCGGTGCCTGCTGTTGGGCGTGTGGGCCGGGCTGTTGGTACGGCTGGTTGTAGGGGCTCGGCTGGTGTTGCGGTGCCTGCTGCTGGTGCTGCTGGTACGGGTTGGGCTGTTGCTGCTGTTGCTGGGTGTATGGGTGGGCCTGCTGGGCCTGCTGCTGCGCCTGAGCGTGGGCCTGCTGTTGTGCCTGGGCGTTCGCCTGGGCTTGCTGCTGCTGGGCCGTGGCGGGGACAAACGGCTGTCGGTTGGCGTCAAGGACGAGATGCCAGACCTCTGCGGCCTTGGTGTTGATGGGTTTTTTGCTGACCGCGCCGCTCTGGCTGTCGACCCAGACAACCTTGCCGTTGTGGTTGACGGCGTTGAAGACGTGTGCGCCGCCGGGCTGGCCGTTGCGCTTTTTCGGCCAGGTGACCAGGACTGCTGCCGATGCGCCGTGGCCGGCCTGGCGAAGCTCGTCGGCTATGCGGGCATAGCCGTCTTTGGAGTTCTTGCCGGAGGAACGGAACCCGGTGCCCGCATACTGCTCGATGTGGGCGGCACCGTCCCGCTCACCGGTCCTGTCGTCGATACCGCCCCTGCCGTCCGGGTCCATGGTGCGGGGCGCGGAGACCTGGGGGTTGCCGTACCAGGAATCCATGAAGGAGCGGGTGCAGTCGGCGCAGTTGTTGGACCGGCCGAGGACGCTGATGCCGCCGTCGTTCTGCAACTGGGCCCAGGGCTGGAACGGGTCGTTGAACGGCCGCGGAGTGCCGTCCGGGTTCCGCGGAAAGCTCGCCTCCAATGCCCGCTGGTCGCCTGGGAACGGCGAATACAGCCCGTGCGGAAAGTGGTTGAGCCCGCTCCGTACGTTGGAGTTACTCCGGACGTGCGGGGGCTGCGGGACCGGAGCCTGGTGGTCGGGATGCTGATTCGGCAGGTGCTGCGCCTGGTGGGGGTTTTGGTACTGGTGGTGCGGAGCCTGCTGCTGGTGGGGAGCCGGCTGCTGTGGGTCGGGCTGGTGCTGCGGCTGGTGCGGGGGCTGTTGGTGCTGGGGTGCGTGCTGCTGCGGGTGCTGCTGCTGAGGGGGCGTATGGCTCTGGAGCGTGGGCTGGTGCTGCTGCGGCTGTTGCTGAGCGTACGGCTGCTGGTGGGGCTGCTGGCTCTGTACGTGCGGCTGCTGCTGGGCGTATGGCTGTTGCTGCTGCGCGTAGGGCTGTTGCTGCAGGTGGGGGAAGTTGGGGTTCGGTGCGCCGGGGTTTTGGGCGTCCGGGCGTGACGGAGCCTGGTCGGGGCCGTCGGCCTGAGGGCGGTCCGCACCGGGCGAGTCAGGACGCGTGGTATCACCGCTCGGGTCGGCAGGGGTCGGCGGGCGGCTGTCGTCCTGGCTGGGCGAGTCCGGGCGATGAGGATCGGAGTTCTCGGGCCGGGAGCCATCGTCGCGGGCGGGGCCGTCGAGACGGGGGTTGTGCGGGGGGCGGTCGGGGGTGGGCTGCTCGGTGTGATCGCGGACGATCTGCGAGCCGTCGGGGCGGCGGTTGTTGCCGGGGGGAGTGGTGGGGGTGTCGCGGCGGGGCCCGTCAAGGCGCGGGTTGTGGGGCGGAGGCTCGGGACGGCGACGCTGGGTGGGGTCGTGGATGGCCTGGGAGCCGTCGGGGCGGCGGTTGGGGTCCGCGGGAGCGTTCCTGTTCCCGGTCTCGTTCCGGTGGCTTCCGCTGTTGCTGCCGTTGTTGCGGGGCGGGGGCGTGGCGGGGCCGCCCTGGGGTGGGATGGCGCCCGTCATCATCGGGCCATTGGCCTGAGGGCCGTTGGCCGGAGGGGTGTTGGGCTGGGCCTGATGCGGGGTGTGGGTGGCGGGCGCGCCCGTGTCGGCGGTGTGCTGGGTGGGCGGGGGCATGGTGGCGGTGCCCGCGGACTGGGTGGTGACGGTGGTGTCGTCCGAGTCGTCCACCGTGGGCATGGGGTCGCCGGGAGCCGGGTCACGCTGCTGGATGGGCTGGCCGGACGACGGGGCGTGCTGTACGGGGGCGCCCTGCGAAGGGATGCCGGCGTGCGGCATCGAGGCGCGGCCGCCGCCCGCGGAGCTGTCCCCGTTGGAGGTGCCGTTGCTGCCCGCGTCGTGAGAGTTGTCGCCGACGGAGGGCGGGTTGCCGGGTACGGCGTCCGGGCTCGGCGAGGCAGTCGGTGTCTGCTGGGGCGCGTCCGGGTGTGCAGGCCCGTCCTGTTGGGGGGACTGGCCCGGCGCGGGCTGGGTGCTGATGGGGTCCGCGGCGGGGGCGGGGCGCGCCGCGTCCGGGGTGTTGTCGTGGGTCGGCTGCGTACCGACCGAGTCCGCGTCCGGGCGGGCGGCGTCGGGGGTGTGATCCGGGGCGGGCTGGGTGCTGATCGAGTCGGGGGCCGGGCGCGCCGAGTCAGGGGTGTCGTCGGGGGTGGGCTGCGTGCTGGGGGAGTCCGCGTCGGGGCGGGAGGTGTCCGGGGAGGGCCCTGATTCGGGCGTGTGCCCGGAGTCGGGGGTGGGGCCGCTGTCCGGAGCGCGTTCGGAGTCGGGGGTGGGGGACATCCCGTACGGGTTGTCGTTGCCGCCGGAGTAGCCCTCGTCGAAGGGGGAGCGCTGGTCCGGCGGCGGGAGGGGCTGGGACTCCGGGGTGCTGCGCGAGGGGGCCGAGCCCTGGGAGGAACTGTCGGCGGAGGCACTCGGGTTGGTGCCCGCACCCGAATCCGTACCCGTACCCGAGTCCGTGGGGGAGCTGTTGCCGGAGTCCGTGCCGCCGGCGCCCGCGTTGTCCGAAGCGCGGGGGGTGTGGCTGGTGGCACCGCCGGTGTCCGAACCGCCGCGGTTGCCGCTGCCCGCGCCGTCGCCGCCGGAGTCACCGGAGGCGCGGCCGGAGCCGCCCCCGTCGGAGCCGGTACCCGAACCGGCACCCGAGTTGCTTCCGGAGCCGCCCCCGTCGGAGCCGCTGCCGGACCCGCCGCCCTCGGCCCCACTACGGGAGCCGCTACCGGACCCCGACCCGCTGCCGGACCCGCTGGAACCGCCGTCGCTGCCGCCGTCCGTGGAGTCGCTGCCGTCGCTGCCGTGGCCCGCGGCGCTGTCCAGGCCGCCGCGGGCGCGGCGGCCGGCGCGGCTGCCGGCGCCGTCGCGGAGGCTCTCGCCGAGGGTTTCGCCGGTGTTCTCGAGGGCGTCGGTGGCGGCCTTCTGCCCCTCCTTGGCGGTGCGGCCGAGGTCGTAGCCCTTCTGGGCGCCGAAGTTCTGGTTGACGGTCTGGGCGATGAGGTCGGAAGCCATGGCCTGCAGTGCGGAGATCACCGGCTCCTTGGCGGCCTCCATGATGGCTTCAAGGAGCTGCTGGGCGACCTTCTTGAGGATCCGGCGGACCGCCTCACGTGTCGCCAGAGTGGCGGCCGCGCCCCCGATTTCGGACAGACCGAGAGTGAACGGGGCCGCGGCCTGCGCTGCGATGATCTCCGTGGCCAGAATCACCAGTTGGACGATCACGGCGACCTTCATGCCGAGGACCAGCATGGCGGCGGCCTCGAAGGTGAAGGCGATGGTCTCGGCCGCCTCACGGGCATCGCTCAGATACCCCGAATTGCCGCCGAGCTTCTCCCATGCCTTGCTGAACCCCTCGATGGCATCACCAGAGTTCTCTCCGAGCACATTGTTCGCATAGGTGGCGCCGCGGGCCTGGTGCTCCGCGACCTCCGCCGCGAAATCACGCCAGACCTGCGCGCACTCCATCATTTTGTCTTCGTCTGCATGCGGCCAGTTGAAGCCGAGCATGTCCAGGACCCATTCAACGGCATCCGGTGGATTCAAAGACAAGGTGGAACTCCCCCGTAAAAAATGTGCATTCAGGCGCGTACCGGACGTGACCCGGACAGGTCACTACGGCAGAAAGTGTGTGGAGCGGCCGGCGGCGGTCAGTGCCTCGGAGGCGTGATGGAGGTACGGACATTGCTGTCGACCGTCGGGTCCTGCCAGGCCCTTTTGTTCTCGACGTGCTGCTTCATCAGCGACTCGTTGAAGTCCTCGTTCTCCGCATGGTTCTTGGACATCGACTTCAGTGCCTTGCCGATCTCCTGGAACTTGGCGACGAGATGACCCATCGACTCGTACATGCCGTCCCGCACACCCTCATAGACGACACCGAAGTTCTCGCCGATCTCGTCATCGCCCCACGGCGGGGCGCCGTCCTTGCTGTTGAAGGTCAGCAGACCGCTCAGGAATTGCTCGCCCTGCGACTTCTCCGGCGGCGCCTTCTCCTTGCCGTTGCTCGGCGGGCCGGCATTCTGCTTGTGCAGGCCGTCCATCAGCCGCGCGACCGACGACGCGAAGTCATCGCCGAGCTTGATGAGGTTCGTCCCCCCGGTCTTGAGGCTCTCCACGTCCGTCTGGAACCCGCCAGCGCCAGCCACAACATCCCCCGTGCTCCTGCTGGTTACTTCATCCGATTCAAGTCAAAGTTTAACGGGCATCGCTAATCGCCCGCCAGCTCCCCCCGGCGGGCGACCCGTCGGGCTCAGGAGCTGTTCGGGCGGTACACCCTGCGATAAAGCTCCGCCGCATCCTCCTCGGGGAAGTTGGGCACGCGTGCCACCTCGCCGTCGATTTTGGAGATGACGATGTTGCTTCCGCCCGGATCCGAGGGACGGCCAGTGGAGTCCTCGTTCGCCGGCCAGCCCGCATGGATGAGGTAGCCGATGTCGAATTCATACACGTACAGGTCGGTCGGTCCACCGGGTGAGCCGACCTCGGGAAAGTGCTTTTGACCGATCTCCAGGGCCTCTGCCTCATTCGTCGGCAGAGGGTGCGGCCCGAGCTGGGGACGGATCACGGGCGGTGTGGGGGGCAGGCCGGGGGCGCTGTCCGGCTGGTTGAATTCGGTCATCGTGCTGACTCCCTGTTGCTGATCCGGTGGACGCTGGTCAACTTAACTCACGCCGTGGTGGGCCCATTAGTTGACGTCCGGGCGGCAGCAGCCGGCCGGCGAACCCGTGGCTTCACCGCTCTCCTGTACAGCTCTCCAGCGTGTCCGATCGGTAGAACTTGCGGAACAGCGCGATGGCGTCGGACGGCGGCCGAAGCGAGGTCATACGGTCTCCAGACACTGTTCATCGAGCGGGAGCATCGGTCATAGTGCCGGCTCCCTGGGGGTGGCTGGACAGGTGGAGGGTGCGCAGACCTCACCCGAACAGCACCCGTGACAGCCAGAATTCCAGCAGTTCCCGGTCGCCCGTGATGGCGAAGGTGTCGCGGTCGCTCGGGACGCGGCCGTAGATGAGGAGCAGGAGGTCCGTCAGGGGGGCGCGGACGGAGACGGCGGCCGGCTCCTGGGCGCGGCGCCAGGCGAGGGTGTCGCCGGTGAGGTCGACGAGCCAGTCGGCGGCCGCTTCCGGTGGGGTGTCCGTGGCGTGGAAGTGGAGGGTGCGGCCGGGGCCGAGGAGGGCGCGGCGGTCGGGGTGGAAGTCGAACATCTCGGGCAGGGAGCCCAGTTCCATCCACTCGTCGAGGCAGTCGAGGGCGACCCGCCGGCCGACGGTGAAGTCCGCGCCGAGGGTGAGCGCGGCGTCGGCCCGGTGCATGACCGTCTCGTGGGCCATGCGGCGGGCGAAGAAGCGCGGGGAGCCGGAGGGGAGCGGGGTCCAGATCCGGGCATCGGGGCCGGCGGCGCGGAGCGTGTCCGCGAGGAGCCGGGCGCCCTCGGTGAGCCAGGCGGCGAGGGCGGCCGGGGTTTCGGTGGTCTCGCGCGGGAGGACCCGGAGGGCGGTCTCCGGCGGGGGCTCGGTCGCCCGGGTCCGGACGAGGTCCTCGACCCAGCGGTGGGCCTCGCCCAGATGCCGGACGAGCTGGGCGAGGTTCCAGTCGGGGCAGGAAGGGACCGAGGTGGTCAGGGACGTGTTCTCGTCGAGGTGGGAGCTCAGCAGTTCGGCCTGATGGACGATTTCGGCGCAGTGGTCGTCGTACTCCATGGTGGCGTCCATGTCGTCACGGTAAGGGCACCCACTGACAATGAGCGGTCACCACGTGTGAGCGGGCGCCGTCAGGCGGAAGCGGAGCCGGCAGATCACCGCGTCGGTGTCGCGGCGGACCGCGTGTGCGACGACCGCGCCGCGCTGGTTCTGGAGCAGCCGCTGCCAGAGGCGGGCGGGTTCGGCCTCCGGGATCAGCACGGTGATACGGCTGCCGGGGTGACGGGCCGACAGTTCGCTGACGTAGGCGGCGACGGTGCGGCCGAGGGAGCGGGTGGCCGAGGGCAGTTCGAGGAGGTCGACGCCGGGATTCCAGAGTTCCCAGTCGCGGCGGAGGGCCTCGGTGGCCGGGCGGTCCTCGGGGGTGTCGTGGGTGACGGTGACTGCCACCACCTCGTCGCCGAGGGACACCGCCGCGTTCAGGGCCTCGCCGGTGAGCCGGGAGAGGTGCGAGACGGGGACGACGACCAGGGAGCGGGCGCGGCGCGGGGGTTCCGGGAGGCGGCCCAGGCCCAGACGGGCGCCGATCCGGGCATAGGCGCGGTGCACCGCCTCGAAGGTGAGGACGAGGAGGGGCAGGGCGAGGACGATCAGCCAGGCGCCCTCGGTGAATTTGGTGGCGGTGACGACGACCGCCGAGACGCCGGTGAGCAGGGCGCCGACGCCGTTCAGCAGGGCCTTGCCGCGCCACCTGGGGGAGCGTGCACGCCGCCAGTGCCGGACCATGCCGATCTGGCAGAGGGTGAAGCCGACGAAGACCCCTAGGGCGAACAGCGGGACCAGGGTGTTCACGTCGCCGCCGGAGAAGACCAGCAGCGCGGCGGCGACGGCGGCCAGCGCCAGCACGCCGTGGCGGTGCACCTGACGGTCCGCCTTCAGGCCGAAGACGTGCGGCAGGTGGTTGTCCCGGGCCAGCAGGCCCATCAGGACGGGCAGGCCGCCGAAGGAGGTGTTCGCGGCGAGGGCCAGCAGCACCATGGTGGCGAACTGGACGACGTAGAAGGCCGCATTGTGACCGAGCGAGGCGTCCGCGAGCTGGGCGAGGACGGTGACGCCCTCGACCGGCTGGAGGTGGAAGCGGACGATGAGGACGGACAGCCCGATCAGCATCACTCCGAGCAGGGCGCCGAGCGCGACCTCGGTGCGCTGGGCGCGCCGGACCGCCGGGGCCCGGAAGGACGGCACCGCGTTGGCGACCGCCTCGACCCCGGTCAGCGCCGAACAGCCGGACGCGAACGCCTTGAGCAGCAGCAGGGCACCGACCGCGGGGGCGTGGTCGGCGACGACGGAGGCGTGTCCGTCGGCGGTCACGGTGGCGGCGGGGGCGGTACGGAACAGCCCGACGGCGATCATCGTCAGGACGGCGCCGACGAAAACGGCGGTGGGGACGAGGAAGGCCCTGGCCGAGTCGGCGATACCGCGCAGGTTGAGGGCGGTGATGAGGGCGAGGACCGCCAGGCAGATACCCACCCGGTCGTCGTGCAGGGCGGGGAAGGCCGAGGTCAGGGCCGCGACACCGGCCGTCACCGAGACCGCGACGTTCAGCACGTAGTCGAGGACGAGGGAGCCGGCGGCGAACAGGGCGGTACGGCGGCCGAGGTGTGTCTTGGCCACCGCGTACGAGCCACCGCCATCGGGGAAGGCCGCGATCACCTGACGGTACGAAGCGACCAGGACGGCGAGCAGGGCGGCGATGGCGAGGGTGACGGGGAGCGTGAAACCGAGGCCGTGGCCGCCCGCCGCGGCCAGAACCAGCACGATCGACTCGGGGCCGTAGGCCACGGACGCCATGGCGTCGAGCGAGAGGGCGGCCAGCCCCTGGAGGGCGGTGAGCCGGTGACGGGCGTCGGGCTCGGGAACGGCGGCGCCGCGGGGGGCGTGGGCGAGCCCGGAGTGGGGGCCGGAGTGGGAGCCGGACCCGGCCCCGGAGTGGGGGCCGTCACCCCTGCCGCCCGGCCCGTTGGCGGTGACCGCGGCGGTGGCGGTATCCGGCGGTTCCTCCGGTCGGCCCTCGGCTGGGGACACCTGCGGCATTGCTCGTCGTACCTCCGTGCGCACCGTGCGGGACCAGGCCAGCGTGCGGGGCGCGACGGCCGTCGTCCGCGGCCTTGGCGGGCCCTTGGCGGACAACGGGCCGTTCTTCACGGGTTCTTGACGGGGGTGGGGCGGCCGCACCCCACCGTGCCACCGCACTCCGTCCCGTTCAGCGCCCGTACGCCGGAACGAGTGCCCGCAGGTCCTTGTAGCGGACCAGGCGGACCCCGCAGAAGTCCTCGGGGTCGTCGTCCATCTCGAAGCAGGCGGCGATGATCCAGATCACGATGAAGAGGTAGCCGCCCAGCCAGCGGCGGAACAGTCGGGGAAGGCGCGGACGGCTGGCGTCCGTTTCGCGGATGACACGGGTACGGACCGCGAACTTGCCCAGGCTGGCGCCCGCGATACGGGTCAGCAGGACCTGGTTGAGGAACGACAGCCCGAAGCCCGCGCCGGCGACGGCGTAGCAGGTCTGAAGGGCGGGCAGACCGGCGTGCTCGGCGGAGTTCAGGGCGATGTAGGCGGCGGTCAGGGCCAGCAGGCCGTCGAGGAGGAGCGCTCCCCACCGGCGCAGCGGTCGCGCCTCGTCGGGGATGCGCACCGCCGCGGCGGGCGGTGCGTACGGGGACCGCGCAGCCGGCTGCGGGGCATACGGGTGCGGCGCCCCCTGCTGCAGCTGTGACGCCCCCTGATACGGCTGTGGCGCGCCCTGATATGGCTGCGGCGCCTCCTGATATGGGTGCGGCTGGTAGGGATGCGGGGGCGGCGGGCCCTGCGGGGAGGGCTGCTGCGGAGAAAGAGGTCGCTCGTACACGGGTCCGGATTTTCCCATGCCGTGCGGGTCAGAACGCCGCGGCGGGCCGGGAGAAGTCGTAGCGCACACCGGTGAGTTGTTCCGAGGCGGCCCACAGGCGCTCGCCGTTCGCGTCCTTCTTGGTCCAGGGGGCGCGGAAGCACTGGGCGGGGGCGCCGCGCAGTCCGCTGCGCGGCCCGATGAAGGAGTCCGGGCGCATGTGGGGGGCGGTGGCCGCGCAGAGGGTGCCCAGGGCGCCGCCGTCGGGGGACTGGGCGAGCACCTGGTTGGCCCGCTCGACCATGCGCTCGGTGGAGGTGCGGCCCTCCATCCGGACGCCCGCGGTCGCGAGGTTGGTGGCGGCGTATCCGGGGTGCGCGGCGGCCGCGACGACCTGCGAACCGGCCGCGGCCAGCCGCCGGGTCAGCTCGTGGACGAAGAGCAGGTTGGCGCTCTTCGAGCGGGCGTAGGCGATCCAGCGGCGGTAGGAGTGCTCGCTGTTGAGGTCGCTGTAGTCGAGGTCGGCCAAGGCGTGCAGCATGCTGGAGACGGTGACGACCCGGGCGCCGGGGGTGGCGAGGAGTTTGGGCAGCAGCAGCCCGGTCAGCGCGAAGTGGCCGAGGTGGTTGGTGCCGAACTGCATCTCGAAGCCGTCGGCGGTGGTGCGGTGCGGCAGCGCCATCACCCCCGCGTTGTTGATGAGCAGATCGAGGCGGTCACCGTCGAAGTCGTCGAGGGCGGCGGCGAAGTCCCGTACGGAGGACAGATCGGCCAGGTCCAGGGCACGGAACTCGGCCTCGGCGGTGGGGACTTCGGAACGCAGCCGGTCCAGCGCGGCGATCCCGCGCGTCTCGTTGCGGCAGGCCAGCAGTACGCGGGCGCCCTGGCGGGCCAGTTCGCGGGCGGTGACATAGCCGATACCGCTGTTCGCGCCCGTGACCACCACCGAGCGGCCGGTCTGGTCGGGGATGTGGCTGGTGTTCCACCTGGTCACGCCTGCACTCCTCCGTAGGGGGCAACCAGGTTACGCCGCCCGGTGAGGCGGACGGGGGTGGAGGGGCGGTGGTGACGGGTGTGGCGCGCCGGCCATGCCACCTCCCCGCCCGGTCATTCCCCTTCGGCGAGGCGCTTGATCGCCGAGAGGCGGGTGTCCCATGCGGCGGCCACCCGGTCCATCCACCGGGCGGTGACCCCCAGCCGCTCCGGGATCACCCGGTAGCGGGCCTCCCTGCCCTCCCGGTGGCCGGCGACCAGACCGGCCCGGTCCAGGACGCCCAGATGTTTGACGATGGCCTGGCGGCTGACCGGCAGTTCCGCCGCCAGGACCGTGGCGGTCGCCTCGCCGTGTGCGGCGAGCGCGTCGAGTATCCGGCGCCGGGTCGGATCCGCCAGCGCGGCGAACACCTCGGCCACGGCGTCCGCGCCCGCACCGGTGTCCCGCGCACGGCCGTCCGCGCCCGTGTCGGGGCCGGAGCCCGGGCCCGGCCCCGCTCCGGCACCCGACCCGTTCCCCGACCCCCCGTCCGGCCCCACCCCCGGCGGCCCCGCCCCCGGCCGCCCCGTTCCCGCTCCCGCCCCCGCGTCCCTCGTCATGCCGCGAGCTGCTCCGTGTACCGCCGGATGTTCTCCACCTGGCCGGACCAGCCCTCGGAGTGGCTCTCGTAGCCGGCGGTGGGCTGCCGGTCCTCGGGGATGGTGAGCGCGGCGAAGCCGGTCTCCACGACGCGCAGCCGGGTGCCGTCGCCCTCCGGGGTGAGGGTGAACTCGACGAGGGTGGAGTTGCCCTCCGTCGCCACCTCGCCCGGGAAGGCGCTGGCCCAGCGGTATGCGAGGTAACGCGGCGGGTCCACCGTCACGATGGTGGTCGGGAACTGTCCGTACTCGCCGTGGTCGAGCTCCATGATGCCGCCCGGCCGCAGATCGACCGGCGTCGGCTTGCCCTGCCCGAACCACGAGCCGACGTGCTCCGGTTCGGTGAGCACGGCCCACACCCGCTCCACGGGCGCGGCGATGCTGATCTCCCGCTCGATGCGGTCCTTGCCGCCGCCCGCGTCGCTGTCGGGGCCCTGATGGCTGTCGGTGCTCATGGCGTGCGCCTCCTGCCGTTCTCGGATCGGCTGATGCTCTACGTGCTACTCAAGGGTTGCACGTGGCGGCAGGAGGTGCAACCGATCGGTTGCACATGCGCCCCGGCCGGGACAGGGCTCAGACGCAGGGCCCAGTGACAGCGCTCAGTGGGCGCGCTCCCCGCTCCCCGTCCGTACGCGATACGCCGGGACGGAGACCGACGGGTCGTCCAGGCAGCTGCCCGACGCCAGGTCGAAACGCTGCTTGAGCAGGGGCGAGGCCACGAACGGGCGGCCGTCGGCCGAGCCGGTCAGGCCGCGGGAGAGCACCTGGGCGCCGGTGAACGGGTCGCGGTTGGCGATCGCATAGGGCTGCCCGGCGCGGTCGACGAAGAGCGCGGCCTGGGTGCCGTCCGGGAGGAGCGCGGCGACCCCGCGCCCCGGGATGAGGTCGTCCAGGGTGCAGACCGCGACCCAGCCCTGGGGGCAGCGGATCTCGACCGTGGCGGCCGCGATGTCTTCCTCGGTGCGGGTGCGCGTGGCGGTGGCGGTGGTCATCAGACGGAGGTCCCTTCCAGAGTGCGTATGGGCAGGGTCGGGCCGGCCAGCAGCGTCAGGTCCGGCTTGACCTGGTCGCGCTCCGGCACGAAGCGAACGGACGGATCGGGCGCGTCGGGCGCGTTGACGAAGGAGACGAAGCGGGCCAGCCGCTCGGGGTCGGCGAGGGTCTCGGCCCATTCGTCGCGGTAGTGGGTGACATGGGCGGCCATCAGGGCCTCCAGCTCGTCGCACAGCCCCAGGGAGTCATGGACGACGACGTCCCGGACGTGGTCGAGGCCGCCCTCGATCCGCTCCAGCCAGGCGGAGGTGCGCTCCAGCCGGTCCGCGGTGCGGATGTAGAACATCAGGAACCGGTCGATCAGCCGGATCAGTTCGGCGTCGCTCAGGTCCTGGGCGAGCAGATCGGCGTGCCGCGGATCGGCGCCGCCGTTGCCGCCGACGTAGAGATTCCAGCCGTTGGAGGTGGCGATGACGCCGAAGTCCTTGCCGCGGGCCTCCGCGCACTCCCGCGCGCAGCCGGAGACCGCGGACTTGAGCTTGTGCGGGGAGCGCAGCCCCCGGTAGCGCAGCTCCAGGTCGATGGCCATACGGACCGAGTCCTGCACGCCGTAGCGGCACCAGGTCTGCCCCACACACGACTTCACGGTGCGCAGCGCCTTGCCGTACGCATGCCCTGACTCGAAGCCGGCGTCCACCAGCCGGGCCCACACCTGCGGGAGTTGATCGACCCGGGCGCCGAACAGGTCGATCCGCTGACCACCGGTGATCTTGGTGTAGAGGCCGAAGTCGCGGGCCACCTCGCCGATCACGATCAGCTTGTCCGGGGTGATCTCCCCGCCGGGGATGCGCGGCACGATCGAGTACGAGCCGTTGCGCTGGAGGTTGGCGAGGAAGTGGTCGTTGGTGTCCTGGAGGGCGGCCTGTTCGCCGTCGAGGACGTAGCCGTCGGCGCCGACGGAGGGCGCGAGGGAGGCGATGATCGAGCCGACGGTGGGCTTGCAGATCTCGCAGCCGTCGCCGTTCCGCGCCTCCTCACGGCCGTGCGAGTCCAGCAGTTCGGCGAAGGTCGTCAGCCGCAGGGTGCGCACGATCTCGTAGAGCTCGGCGCGGGTGTGCGGGAAGCAGCCGCACAGCCCGGTGTCGATGGTGGCGCCGGACGCGGCCAGCTCGTCGTTCATCACGGCGGTCAGCGACTTCACGCAACTGCCGCAGCCGGTACCGGCCTTGGTGCACTTCTTGACCTCGGGGAGGGTGCCGCAGGAGTGCTCGGTGACCGCCGCCCGGACCGTCCCCTTGGTCACGTTGTGGCAGTTGCACAGCACCGCACTGTCCGGCAGCGCGGACGGGCCGAGCGCGGCCGCCCCGCCCCCGGCCGCCCCGGCGGGCAGCACCAGCTGCTCGGGCGACACCGGGGGAACGCTGCCGGTCAGCGGGCGCAGCATGCCGTACGCCTCGGCGTCGCCGACCAGCACCCCGCCCAGCAGCTCGCCCGCGGAGCCGATCACCAGCTTCTTGTAGACCCCGCTGCGGGCGTCGGAGTAGACCACGTCCAGACAGTCCTCGGTGGCGCCGTGCGCGTCGCCGAAGGAGGCGACGTCCACCCCGAGCAGCTTGAGCTTGGTGGACAGGTCCGCGCCGGTGAAGCCGTCGGTCGCTCCGGTGCCGGCGCCGAGTGCCTCGGCGAGGGCGCCGGCGGCCGTGCGGGCCATGTCATAGCCGGGCGCGACCAGACCGTAGACCCGGCCGTCGGCGGCCAGCGCGCACTCGCCGATCGCGTACACGGCGGGATCGGCGGTGCGGCACCGCTCGTCGACGACGATGCCGCCGCGTTCGCCGACCGGCAGCCCGCAGTCCCGGGCGAGCTGGTCGCGGGGCCGGACACCGGCCGAGAAGACGACCAGATCGGTCTCGATACGGGAGTCGTCCGACAGCCCCATGGCGGTCACCGCACCGGCCCCGTCCGCGACGATCTCCTTGCCGCCGACGCCGGTGTGCACCTCCAGGCCCATCTCCTCGACGGTACGGCGCAGCGCGCGGCCGCCGCCCTCGTCGACCTGGAGGGCCATCAGACGCGGCGCGAACTCCACGATGTGGGTGCGCAGCCCCAGCCCCTTCAGCGCCCCGGCCGCCTCCAGGCCGAGCAGCCCGCCGCCGACCACCACACCGGTGCGGGCGTTCTTGGCGTACTCCTCGATGGCGAGCAGGTCCTCGATGGTGCGGTAGACGAAACAGCCCGCACTGTCCTTGCCGGGCACCGGCGGCACGAACGGGTACGAGCCGGTGGCCAGCACCAGGGCGTCGTAGCGGACGGTCAGGCCGGAGCGGGCGGTGACCGTGCGGGTCGTGCGGTCGACGGCCGTGGCCGGGTCACCGAGGTGTAGTTCGATGCCGTGGCGGGCCATGAAGTCCGGATCGACCAGGCTCAGGTCGTCCGGGCTGCGGCCGGCGAAGTACGACGTCAGCTGGACGCGGTCGTAGGCCGGGCGCGGCTCCTCGCACAGCACGACCACCCGGCTCCGCTCGGTGACGCCGCGGTCGGCCAGCTCCTCCAGGAAGCGCTGGCCGACCATGCCGTGGCCGATGAGGACAAGGGTGGGGGTGGTGCCAGGCGCGGCGGCTGGCGTGGCTTCCGGGTGCGGCGGCATCGAGGTCATGTTCCTCAGCCTGCGGTCCGGCTGTTACCCGCCCGCATCTGCTCTGTTTCCCGGGCGGAACGCTGCCCTCAGTGGCGGGCGGGGCGCCGTGTGAGGGCGGGCCCGGCGCGTGCGGGCCCGCCCCCGGCCGCGTCAGGGCCCGCCCCTGGGGTCTGTCCGCTCCGGCTGACCGCCCGGTCAGCCCTGCGGCTGCGCCGGGCACAGCCGCCGCGGCTTGTCGTCGGTGCGCAGCTTGGCGTCCACACAGCCGCCCGGCAGACCGTCGTGGGCCCGGCTGCCGAAGTTGGCGGTGACGGTCAGCGTGCCGTCGCCGAAGACCGTGCGCTGCACGCTGCGGTCCGCGGTCAGCCACCGGAACGAGGTCAGCTGCTCGGTGCCGGCAGCCCGGTGCAGCGGCGAGAAGTACTTCTGGAGCGCCGCCATCTCCGGCCCCTTCTTCTCCAGCGTGGGCCCGTCGAGGACGTAGTTGAGCGGGGTGTTGTAGAGCATCGCCAGCAGCGCCCGGGTGGTCTTCTGCCCGGGCAGCTTCTCGTACGACAGCTCCCAGCGCTCGGCGTTGACCAGCGAGCCGTGCAGCGCGGTCTCGTAGAGGGGGACGCGGTACGTGGGGTCGTACATGGCCGTGGCCAGCTCGGCGGGCAGTTTCACCGGCTTGAAGAACGCGCCGGGGGCCTTCTCCGGGAAGTAGCCGCCCCAGGTCTTCCGGTCCTTCTCCAGCTTCCACAGACCGTCGGCGGCCGGGGTGCCCGAGCCGTGGTCGTAGGCCAGCACCTGGTTGGCCCAGGGCTGGGCGGACTCCGAGCCGAGGACGAGGTTCGCCGACAGCCGCCGCATCCGCGCGAGCCGCATCTCACGGTCACCGGCCTTGGTCATCCGATGGCCCTTGCCGTGGTCGCGGAACACCTCACCGGTCGCATCCACGTCGAGGAAGTAGCTGTCCGCGCCGTTCGCGACCATCTTGCGGGTGCGGTCGGCGAGGTAGTGCTTGCGGGGTTCGGCCCTCTCGAAGGCACGGGAGCTGAGGTAGCAGCCACGGCCCCCGAAGCCGCCCTCCGGGGTGCCGTCCGCCTTCCGTATACAGAAGTCGGGGTAGACCCGCCCCGGCCAGACGGAGGTGGGGCTGTCGGCGGACTTGGGGTCCTGCCCGTTGGCGAAGGTGTCGTACGGGCCGACGAGATAGCCCGCCTTCTTGGCGGCCCGCACCGCCGCGGCGTTCATCGGGTCCGGGCCGGCGTCGTAACCGAGCCACATCCGGTCCACGCCCAGCCGCTTCAGCCGGTCGACCCCGGAGGCGGTCCGGGCGTCGCCCCACACATAGGCGTGGAACGCGCCGAGCAGCTTGCCGTTGGCCGGGTTCTGCCGGATCTTCCGGCGCAGGCTGCCGAGCTGTCCGCGCTGGGCGAGGTAGGAGCGGTAGTCGGCGGCCGGGGCGACCGGATTGCCGTCGGTCAGTGCGAAGGAGACCTCGTAGTCACGGGTGTCCTCCCCGGCGTCGAAGGCGTGCTCGGCCGTGGTGCGCAGCCGTCCGCCGGCGGAGGCGAACTTCAGCGAGGTGCCGAGGTCGGTGGGGGTGAGGTAGCTGACGCCGCTGTCGCCCTTGCCGCCCGCCCCGCCCATGGAGTAGCCCCACAGCGGGAGGGCCAGGCCCTCACCCATGTCGACGGTGCTGCCGGCCAGCCCGCCCTTCTCGGGGCCTGCGTTCCAGAAGGCGTCCCGCACCGGGATGTCCAGCCCCTCGCCGCGCGGAATCTGCACGGCGGAGGCGGCCCGGTCGGTCCCGGTCACCGGCCAGCTGACCGACCCGTCGCGGTCCGCCCGCAGCGTGATCCGCAGCCGCCCGCGCTCCGAACCGGCCGTTACCTCCAGCCCCTTGCCGGGGTAACTCCAGCGCGCCCCGCGGGCCGTACGCGTCACCGGCCCCGGCTTCCCGAGCCCGCCGCCCGCCGGACCGGACAGCACCAGCGCCCGCCCGCTCGCGGTGCGCGCGTGCACCGCCAGCGAGGCGGTGTCGACCACGGCCGTACCGCCCCTCACGGGCAGTTCGAGCCGGCTGCCCTCCAGCGTGCCGGCAGCGGCACTGTCACATCCGGCCACCCCGAAGGTGGTCGCGGTGAGCGCGAGCGAGGCGGCGAGCACACGCGTGGCCGTCTGGCTGCGGCCGGTGCCCTTAGGGGACTTGGAAGCGTCGGAGATCATGGGGACCTGAATAGTCCCCGGTTTTAAGAGGGTTCTAAGAAGTCGCCTCATGCGGCGGGTCCGCGGCAGGAGATGAGGAGCCACGCGCCGGGCACGGAGGGGCGGAATGCGCAGCAGGCTCCCGGGACGTGGTCCCGGGAGCCTGCTGGTGGAGGACGGCCGGTGGGGCTGATGGGGCATCTCAGCGTTGTCGTCCTGCTAGGGCCGGAGCATCGCGCTCCGCGGAGTTCACCGCCGTCCGCCCTTCGCCGTACTCCCGGCCGAGGCCACAGCGCGGCGGCGTCACGTCGCCATGAAGCCGATCAGCGCTGCTTACGCCCGGTCGCAGGCCGTGCTTGCGACCGGGTCCTTGATTCCAAGGTCCCAGAGCGTCGTCCGGCATATGCTGTCGCCCGTCGGGCCCGTGTTACCTGCCGCCATGCCGCATGCCCTCTTCACCCATTTGCCGACCTTGTAGCCCTTCGAGGCCAGGTAATCCTCACACGCTCCTTGGGACGCCGAGGCGGGCGTCGCGAGGGCCACCGGCAGAGCGCCTACGATCAGGGTCAGAGATGCGGCGGCAGCCGCACGACGCAGCGCGCCGCCTCGGTGGTTCGTGCGCTTCTTGTCACGCATGGAATTTCCCCTCTTTTCCTGCATGGAGCTTTCCCCAGTTGATTCTTCGTGGCGCGGCTTCCGCGCCGGTTCGCGCCGGTCATGCGCGAGCTCGGCAAACGTTGGCTGGATTGGCGCCGAATCCGAGAGCACTCGCCAGAACATTCCGCATTGGCGATACGGGGTCCTCGTATGACGGCAAAGGCTCTCGCACCTCGCCATCACGTCAATACGCGGACAGCGAAGGGTGATTCACCCTAACAGCACGTGTCTCGGAGCAAAGTGGGGGAGAGGGCCGGCGGCTCGGGTTCATGGGCCGCTCCGGCGGGTTGGCACCCGCAGGGGCACCGGACCGACACCTAATACCCCAGCGCCGGGAACCAGTCCCCGCGCCCCCCGGGCGTGAGGTCGAGCAGATGCCACACCGGGGTGAGCAGGTCGATACCGCGCTGGTCGATGTCGTCGGCCATACGGGGGTGCACCGAGTAGAAGTGGCGCAGCGACCCGGTGTCGTCGCGGGTGAACACCGACACCGTCGAGTCCTGGTTGCCGTCGGCGTCCTCGCTGCCCAGGTCGTACTTGAAGGTGTTCGCGCCGGCGCTGAGCAGCCGCAGATTCGTCCACTGCCGGTCGCGGGCGTACGCCCGCAGCACCGGCAGCTCGGCCGCGGCGACGACGGCGAAGTCCGCGTTCTGGGTGACGTGGTGGGCGATCCCGTTGAACCCGTCGATCCACATCGTGCACATGGGGCAGGCCTGCTTCTGCTGCTTGCCGAACATGAAGTGGTAGACGATCAGGTCCCGGCCGGGCCCGCTGAACAGCTCGCTGAGCCGCACGTTCCGCGCCGGGGCGTCCCCGGCGTGCAGATCCGCTGGGCCCTCCTCGAAGACGTAGTCGTCCACGACGGGGCCCGGCGGCAGCCCCCGGCGCAGTTCGGCGACCCGTTCGCGCCGGCGCATCAGCTCGATCTCGGCCTGCCGCAGCTCCTCGCGGGCGTCGGCGTATGCGGTCGACTCCCTGGTGAGTTGGGTCTGGCGCATTGCCACCTCCTGGACGACTACGGCGGGTAGCCGCGGTCCCTGGCCACCGTCTGCTCCGGCCCTCATTGTCGGCCGGTGCACCGCGGCCCGCCACGCGACGGCGGGCCGCTCAGTCGAGCCACTGGGAAGCGAGCCCGGCGAGGTAGGAGAGCGACAGGGCCATTGTGGTGATCTGGAGCGCGGTGGTCCCGCCGGCCCAGTGAGTGAGCAGGGCCATCGCGGAGGCCACCCACACACTCGTACACCAGCTACAGCTGACCAGGTAGGACGGTTTGGAGTCATCGCCGAAGCGGTCGGCCACCCAGGAGCGGAACCCCGCCGCGAGCGTGTCCTTGGTGACGAATCTGGTGAGCCGACACGTGGCGCCGAGGGAAAGAAGAAACTCCGGAAGACTCATGCATTCCACCTCCACCCTGTCACCCCGCGGGCGCCGGGTAGTCCCTTACTGAGTGATGACGGTGATGGTGCCGATGCCGCCGGCCCGTTGGTTGGCCGCGTCGGCCTCCTGCCAGGTGTAGAACAGGCGCACCGTGCCGTCCGGCAGAGTCAACTGGTAGAGGGTGACGCCCTGACGGGCACCGCCGCCGCAATTGCAGCCCATGGTCCGCTCCTTGAGTGACGTTTCGCGAGGAGGGCCGATACGGCCCGGCCGGTGCGGGGAGGATGTCCCCTGGCCTGTCTTGGGCCCGCAGCCGTCCCCCGTATCTGCGTTACGGGGGACGGCTGCTTTGCCGGGTCTGGTCAGCCCGAGGGTGTTCGTGCCGCTTCAGCTGCGCGGCTTTCTGCTACCGGCCGTGCGCACACGCGCCGGGGGAGGGCGTCAGGTGCAGATGGCCAGGCTGCTGGACGCCTGGAGCGGCCCACTGGCGCCGGTGGTGGTCGCCGTGTAGGTGGCGAACACCACCTGCGCGATGTTGAGGGTGGCCGTGCAGCTGGCATTGCCGCTCGCGTCGGCGGTGGCGGTGCACACCACCGGCCCGTTGGCGCCGCCCAGGTGGAAGGTGACCAGCGAGCCCGGAGTCGCGCCGCTGGCACTGAACGTGGCCGTCGCGAAGGCCCAGGGCACCGGGGGGAAGCTGATCGTGTAGCAGGCCGGGTGCGCCGTGAAGCCGCTCGCCGCGCCCACGGTCACGGTCCCCGTGCCGGAGACGCCGACGCAGGTGCAGGCGCTGGTGCCGGCGATCACGGTCGCCGTGACGACGGTGCTGCCGGCGGGCAGGCTGCTGGTGGTCACGCTGGCCTGGCCGGCCGGGCTGGTGAGGCCGATGCCCAGCGGCCCGCCGGTGGTGCTGAAGAGGACGAGCGCGCCTGCTACCGGGGCGCCGCCGCAGGTGACGGTGGCGGTGACGGTGACCGGCTGGCCGGCGGTCGGGCGGGCCGGGGTGGACGACAGGGTGATCACGCAGCTCTGCGCCGGGGAGACGTTCACGGTCGTGGTGCCGGAGACGCCCACGCAGGTGCAGGCGCTGGTGCCGGCGATCACGGTGCCGGTGACGACGGTGGCCCCGGCCGGCAGGCTGCTGGTGGTCACGCTGGCCTGGCCGGCCGCGTTGGTCACGCCGATCCCCAGCGGCCCGCCGGTGGTGCTGAAGAGCACGGTCGCGCCTGCCACCGGGGCGCCGCCGCAGGTGACGGTGGCGGTGACGGTGACCGGCTGGCCCGCGGACGGGGTGGCCGGCGTCGAGGCCAGGGTGACCACGCAGCTCTGCGGCGCGGTGACGGTCACGGTGGCCGTCGCCGAGACGCCGACGCAGGTGCAGGTGGTGTTGGCGGCGGTGACCGTGGCGGTGACGACGTTGACGCCGGTGGGCAGCGCACTGGTGGTGACGCTGGCCTGTCCGGCGGCTGTCGTGACGCCGACGCCGAGGGAGCCGCTGGTGGTGGTGAAGAGGACCGTCGCGCCTTGGACCGGGACGCCGCCGCAGGTGACGGTGGCGGTGACGGTGACCGGCTGGCCCGGGGCGGGGTTGGTCGGCGTGGCCGACAGGGTGACCACGCAGCTCTGCGGCGCGGTGACGGTCACGGTCGCGGTGGCGGAGGCGCCGACGCAGGTGCAGGTGGTGTTGGCGGCGGTGACCGTGGCGGTGACGACGTTGACGCCGGTGGGCAGCGCACTGGTGGTGACGCTGGCCTGCCCGGCGGCTGACGTGACGCCGACGCCGATGGAGCCGCCGGCGGTGGTGAAGAGGACGGCCGCGCCTTCCACGGGGACGCCGCCGCAGGTGACGGTGGCGGTGACGGTGACCGGCTGGCCCGCGGCGGGGTTGGTCGGCGACGCCGTCAACGTGACCACACAGTTCTCCGGCTCGGTGACGGTCAGCGTCACGGAGGAGGCGCCACTGGTGGGGCCGGCGGCGACCACCACGTCCGTTGTGGTCGCGGTGAACGTGGCGCTCGCGTTGCCCATGGCGTCAGCGATAACGGTCTGCGGGGTCGCTCCGTCGTAGGTGAAGGTGATCGGCTCACCTGCCACCGCCCCGGTGACAGCGGCTTGGAAGGTCTGGCCCGCCAAGACGGTTGACGGGGTGAGCGTGAGAACGAGTGCCATGCTGGACAGCCCCTTTCGAAGGCTCCGTATGCGGAGGTGGGGGCTGTGGCACGCCGGAGGGCAGGCAACTGTCCTGGCGCGCTCACCTGTCGGGGGTGCCCTGAAGAACACGACGGAACCGCATCACACCAGCAGCCGTCCATGGTCCCCCGCCAGGGGATGGGCACCCCACCGTCGGTAGCACCGATTCAAGGGACCGCCCGCACGACACGCCATAGTTGACGACCGGGTTAGCCCGGATGGCGCAGCGCGTATCCGTGGCGAGTACCGACACCGGGCCTCAAGTATTCCCGTGCACGGAGACGTCCGTCAGGCGGTGAACTGCCCGCGCTTGACGGCCGAGACGAACGAGGACCAGTCGCCTGCGCGGAATATGAGCGCCGGGCCGTCCGGATCCTTGCTGTCACGGACGGGGACGAGGCCGTGAGGTTCGGTGAGGGCGCGGGAGAATTCGAGGCAGTTCCCGCCGCTGGCGTCGCTGTGGGAGGACTTGGCCCAGGTGAGGTCGCGGGAGAACTCAAGGCAATCGCCGCCGTTGGCGTCGCTGTACGAGGACTTGAGCCAGGTGAAGGTGCGGGAGAACTCGACGCACTCGCCGCCGTTGGCATCGCTGTAGGACGACCTGACCCATTCAGCGGCGGTGAGATCCAAGTCGGCACTCATGCGCGGTACTCCTTCAACAGGGTCTTGATCAGGGCCACTGATCGGTCCGGGGACAACGCGTGTGCCCTGAGAAGATCGTAGTCATCCAGGGCTGCGTCGACCGTTTGTGCGGAGTCGTGCATCCTGCCTCCTACCCGGGTCTCCGTGTAGAGCACCGAGCGGGAGTCTGTGAAGCGGAGCACAATGAACGGCTTCGTGGATCCGGCCGGAGCGCCCGCCGAGAAGGGCATGACCTGCAACTTGACGTGCGGTGAAGCGGCCACTGTCAGCAGAAACTCCAGCTGCCCTGCCATGACCTGCGAGCCACCCACGACCGTTCGCAGGCATGCCTCGTCAAGGATGGTCCATAGGAACGGTGGGGCATCCCTCTCGAACATCGCACGCCGTCGCAGGCGCGCTGCGACCTTTCCATCGATCACCTCCGACTCTTCCCTGGAGAAGTACGAGTGGAAGACGGCCCGCGCATAGTCCTCGGTCTGGAGAAGGCCCAACACGACGCTCGCTGAATAGGCCAGTATCCGCGACGCCTTCTTCTCCAGGTTCAGATACGGCACGAACCAACTCGGGTGATCCCCTTCCTCGATCCTCCGCAGCAAGCCCGCGAACAACTCCCCCGTCCCGAAGGTGAGATCGCAGCCCTTCGCGAACTTCTCGCTGGGGCGAGGGAGCAGCGTCCCGGATTCGACCTTGCTGACGTAGCCCTCGGAGTAGCCCGTGGCCTTGCCCAGTTGCTTCTGGGTGAGCTTGCGGGCCAGCCGTACCTGTTTGATGTCGCGGCCGAAGCGCTGTAGCGGATTCAAGTGCTCGGGCGGGGTCGTTTCGTCCAACGCCATGACCTCTCGGCATGTGGGTGCGTGCCGGTATCGCGGCAGGTCGCAGACTTGCGCACGGCCGCTTCAAGCACTCCGACCCTATTGCCCGCCCCGTTGTCCAGGTGACCAATTGGCTACATCCAGTTACCAAATACGGCCGCAGCCACCGAAGACAGCTTGGAGTTCACGCGATGACCGAATCCACCCCACGGCTCCTGCCCTGGTCGAGCCCCGACGGAAAGCCGTGCTACGTCGCGGGCGACGGGACCGGTTTTGTGTCCCGCACCGCCGACACCATCGAGGCGACGCAGCTCGGTTCCGCTGCCGAACTCATCGGAGAGGCCCGGGCCGTGCTCGCCGGACGGCGCTGGACGCCGGGCGAAATCCACCTCCTGGCCGAGGACTTGACCGCCGCGCTCGCCGATGTGCACCGCGTCGCGGAGAGCCGGGGCGCCCGGCTGGCCGAGCTGTTGGGGTGAGGGGACCGGCGCCGGAGGCGCACCGCGGCACCCGCGGTTCTCAACCCGCGGTTCTCAACCCGCGGTTCTTAACCCCCGGTCAGCCGATCCTCAAGGCCGCCTTAAGGATCTGCGCAGAGGACCTGACCTGCTGTTTCCGGCCACCGGGCGGCCGTATTTTCGACGCCGTGACGATCCAGGCCGACCTCAGCGACGGGTACGCACCGGGCGGCGCGCCCGGTCCTGGTGCCCCGCCTCCGGGCCCCGCCGAACCGCCCTCCACCCATCCGCTGTACTCGCGGCTCACCCCTGCGTACGCGCCGCCCCGGCCGGACTACGCGCCCCGCAGGGCTCCCGTGCCCGCGCCTCCGCTGCGCCTCTCGCCCATGACCCTGCTGCGGGTGCTGGGCCTCGGTGCGGTGGTGATCGTGGGGCTGTGGCTGGCGCAGGCCGAGCCTTCGGTGCGGCTCGACGCGCTGTTCGCCACCCTGGCCCATCTCACCGGGCTGCTCGCGGGCTACGGAATCCTGGTGATGCTGCTGCTGATGGCCCGGGTCCCGGCCGTCGAACACGGCGTCGGTGCCGACCGGCTGGCCCGCTGGCACGCGCTCGGCGGCCGCCATGTCCTCACCCTGTGCTTCGCCCACACCGCCTTCGCGCTGTGCGGCTACGCCGTCCACACCGACACCGATGTCCTCGACGCCACCGTCGACCTGATGGGCTACCCGGGGCTGGCCGCGGCCGCCGTCGGCACCGCGCTGCTCGTCGCCGTCGGCGTCACCTCGGCCCGTACGGTCCGCCGCCGGGTACGCCATGAGACCTGGCGCGCCGTCCATCTGCTGACCTACGTGGGCGCCGCCCTGGCCTTCGCCCACCAGCTCGCCGGCCCGGATCTGGCCGGCGGCGCGTTCGCCGCCTGGCTGTGGACGCTGCTGCACACCACCGTCGGCACCCTGCTGGTCTGGTACCGCCTGGTCGTTCCCGCACGTCAGGCACTGCGGCACAGCCTGCGGGTGGCCGAGGTGCGGGTCGAGGGGCCGGACGTGGTCTCGGTCGTCATGCGGGGCCTGGACCTGGACGCGCTGCGGGCCGAGCCGGGACAGTTCTTCCGCTGGCGGTTCCTGTCCCGGCGGCTGTGGCGGACCGCCCTGCCCTTCTCGCTCTCCGCGCCCGTACGCGACGACACCCTCCGGATCACCGTGAAGGCATGCGGCGACCACACCCGCCGGATCCGCCGGCTGCGGCCGGGCGTACGGGTGCTGGCCACCGGCCCGTTCGGGGCGCTGACCGCACACCGGCGGACCCGCCGCAAGGTGCTGCTGCTCGCCGGGGGCGTCGGGATCACGCCGATGCGGGCGCTCTTCGAGACCCTGCCGGGTGAGCCCGGAGATCTCACGCTCCTCTACCGGGCGGGCAACGCCGCCCAGTTGGTGCTGCGGGAGGAGCTGGAGGAGATCGCCGCGGCCCGTGGCGCGGCGCTGCACTACCTCCTCGGCCCGTCCGACGGCCCCTTCGATCCACTGGCGCCCCGAGCCCTGCGCAACCTCGTCCCGGACCTGGCGCTGCACGACGTCTACCTGTGCGGCCCACCCGGCATGTCCAGGGCCGCGGCCGCCGCCCTGGAACGGGCCGGGGTGCCGGCCGACCGCATCCACTCCGAGCGGTTCACCTTCTGAGGGCCCCGTCGGCCCGCCACCAGCCCGCGCCGCTGTCCCCGACCGCCGTCCCGACCCGCAAGGAAGTCCCCCCATGGCCCGACACCGCAAACCGCACACCGTCCCGGCCGTCACCGTGTGGGCGCGCCGTCAGCTCGCCGCATGCCTGGTGGGGGCGAGCGCGCTCACCGCCACCCTGGTGTCCCGGACGGTCACCCCGGCTGCCCCGGTCTCCCCTGACCGGGCACCGGCCGGGTACAACCTTCCCGAGCAGCCGAGCGGCGGCTTTGTCACGCTGGTCAGCACGGCCTCGGCGCCGGTCGGCACGGCGTCGACACCGGTTCGTACGGCGTCGGCACCGGTCCGCACGGCGCCGTGAAGTCCGCAGTCGGGCCCGCGTCCCCAGGCGCCCTACGCCAACGCCGCCCACTCCACCCATCGGTCCAGCAGGTGGCAGCGGTTCTGCACCGACGCGATGGGGACGATCTCCCGGGGCCCCAGCAGCCGGGGCCGACGAGCCCGCCGGTGCCGAGGCCGAGCCGCCGGACCGGCAGCTACCCGCCGAGGGAGAAATCGGCCAACACGGTTTCCACAGCCATGAATTCGGAGTCCAAGGGGCGGTCCCGTAGGTGGCGGCGCGCTTGCACCGCGCGGCCGCCGCGGCCGGTTCATAAGATCAGCCGGTGCTTGCTGACATATCGCTCTTCACCCTGACCCTGCTCTGCCTGGCCGCGCTCGCGGCGGGCTGGATCGACGCCGTGGTGGGCGGTGGCGGACTGCTGCTGCTCCCCGCGCTGCTCGTCGGTCTGCCGCACGCCCCGGTCGCGTACGTGCTGGGGACCAACAAGTCCACCGCCATCGTGGGCACCACCGCGGCCGCGGTCACCTACGTCCGCAAGGCCCCGATCGATGTCCGGACCGCGCTGCGCATCGGCCTCGCCGCGGTCGCCGGCTCGCTGTCCGGGGCGTTCTTCGCGGCCGGTATCAACAGCGCGGTGCTGCGCCCGCTGATCATGGCCGTCCTGCTGGGGGTGCTGGTCTTCATCCTGGTGCGGCCGGCCTTCGGGACCGCCCCCGCGCCCTCGGGGCCCGTCTCCCGTCAGCGCGTCCTGGCGGCCGTCCTCATCGCGGGTCTGGGGATCGGCTTCTACGACGGGCTGATCGGACCCGGGACCGGGGCGTTCCTGATCATCGCGCTCGCCGCGATCCTGCACATGGACCTGGTCACCGCCTCCGCCACCGCCAAGGTCGTCAATTCCTGCACCAATATCGGCGCGCTGACGATGTTCGCGATCCAGGGCACCGTGCTGTGGCAACTGGGCGCCCTGCTCGCCCTGTTCAACTTCACCGGCGGCATGGTGGGCGCCCGGATGGCCCTCAAGCGCGGTACCGGGTTCGTCCGCGGAGTGCTGGTGGTCGTGGTCGTCGGGCTGCTGTGCAAGCTGGCCTACGACCAGTGGCTGGCGGCCTGAGGGGGCGGGCGGGCCGGCCGTGGCCGGTGGCCCGGCCCGGTTCGGGGGCCCACCCCCGTGGGACCCCGCTGCCAGGTCGGCGCCGTCGGCCCGGCCCCGCCGCTCAGAACCGGCAGTGGTACATCCGCCCCATGTCCCGCACCGCGGGCACCTTCGCCGACATCCGGGCCGCCAACCGGCTGCCCGCCGACAGCTTCTCGATGCCGGGGATCTCCAGGGCGCTGACGCTCTCGACGATCTCCAGCTTCGGGCTCAGCGCCGCGACCCCCGCGCTGTCCGTGCCCCAGTACAGCCGCGCGCCGGCCTTCACCACGACGCGGTTGAGCCACTGGGCGCGGATCGCGAACCGGCTGAAGGCGTCGAACGCCAGCTCACCGCTCGGCACCCGGTCCATCAGCCGCCGCAGCAGTGCCGTGCCGTCCGCCTCGGTCAGATACATCAGCAGCCCCTCGGCCACGATCATCGCCGGCCGGTCCGCGGGAATGTGCGCCACCCACGCCGGGTCGGTCACGGACGACGGGACGGCCGTGTAGCCCGCGCGCTCCGGGTAGAGCTGCCGCCGCAGTGCGATGACCTCGGGGTAGTCCACGTCGAACCACCGCACCCCCGGCCCCGGGTCGAGACGCTGGACGCGGCTGTCGAGCCCGCAGCCCAGATGCACCACCGTCGCCTCCTCGTGCCGGGCGAGGAAGCGCGCGGTCCAGACGTCCAACTGCCGGGCGCGCAGCGCGACCGCGGCCGCTTTGCCGGGGCTCAGCCGCATCTTTCTGAAGTCGTAGTCGAGCCGCCGCACGGTCTCGGCGGCGGTGGTGTCGCCGAGGATCGGATCCTTCGCGCGGCTGTCGACCGCGCGGCCGTAGAGCGTGGCGAGAAGGGTTTCCTTCTCCTCGGTCAGATGCACCTGGGTACGCGGACTGGTCATGGAGTAGAGACTACTTAAGATTCATAAAAATGTGAAGTCTCAGAACTTCGGGTAGGTGCTCCGGGGTGCCCGCGCTATCGCGGGTCCGTCCCCGCCAGGGTCGAAGGGCGCGCCCCGGCCGGAATCTCCGTGACGGCGGTCAGCAGTACCGCCGAGTCCTCCAGGGCCAGCAGACCGTGCCGCTCGCGCGGTGTCATGGCGACCTGACCGGTCATCAACTCCTGGCCACCGCCCGCTCCGGTCAGCCGGACCCGCCCCCGCAGGACTTGCAGGCTCGCCGCCGGGGGAGCGTTGTGCTCGTCCAGCTCGGCCCCCGCGACCAGTGCGATCACGGTCTGCCGCAGGCGGTCGTCGTGCAGGAAGAGCCGGGCACTGCGCCCGTGCGCGGAGGTCCTGGCCTCGTCGAGCTGCTGGCGGGCGAGCGCATCGAGATCGTCCATGATGCTGGCCTTTCGCGTGCGGACCGGCGGCTGGGCTGCCCTTTCCATCGTTGCCGGTGCACGGGGGGACGCAACCGGGGAGCCCGCTCCGGGGCCCGGAGAGCCCGGCGGGCGGGGGCGGACGGCGTCCGGGTGCATACCGCTGCGGGGCGGGCCGGTCACTTACGGGATGATCATCCGGTCCGTACGATGCGAGGCGGTCCGTGGCGTCGCCGAGTCCGCTCGGCCACGCCACGGACCCCTGCCGCCGGCCGGCCCTGCCCGGCCGAAGCGGCCCCACCGTCCCGCCCGTTCCCTCCCGACCCCCACCGTGAAGGATGCGCACCCGTGGCCGACCCGACCGCCCCGAACAACCCGCCCGACCCCACCGGGCAGCAGACCGGATTCCTGACCGTCATGACGACCACCGACAGCGAGCCCAAGGCCCGGAAGCTGGCGCGCGGGGCGATCGAGGGCCGGCTCGCCGCCTGTGCGCAGATCAGCGCGCCGGTGACCTCGGTGTACCGCTGGGACGACGCGGTCGAGGCCAGCCAGGAGTGGCAGGTGCTGTTCAAGACGGCCGAGGCGCGCTACGAGGCGCTGGCGGCCTATCTCCTCGACGCGCACGACTACGACACCCCCGAGATCATCGCCACCCCGATCACCCGCGGCGGCGCCGGCTATCTGTCCTGGGTCGCAGAGGAGACGAGCTGAACATGGAGCGCGACACCGCAAAGCGCGGCGCCACGACGCGGGTTCACCGGGCGCGGCCCACCCGGAAGCGCTGGATCAAGGCCGCGACGGCGGTGGCCGGAGTGACGGTGTGCCTGGCCACCGCGACCGTCGGCCACGCCGTCAACGAGGCCCGGCGCGCGGCACCGGGCGACGGCAACCCCAGCCCCGACGCGACCTGGACCAGCCGGGACGCCGCCGCCTACTGGACGCCCGACCGGATGGCGGGTGCCGCACCGGCCGGCAGCGACACCCCGGCCCGGCCCGAGGCCCCCACCCCGACCACCGCCACGACCCGGTCCGCCGCGCCGAAGGGGGCCGCCGCCGCGGCCCGCGCCGGGCGCACCGCCCGGCACTTCAACGGCATCCCGTCCGTCGGCGTGCTGTTCTCCGTCGACGGGGACTCCAAGGCGCACCACTGCACTGCCAGCGTCGTGCACAGCCCGCACGGCAACCTCATCCTCACCGCCGGGCACTGCAACCCGGGGACCCGTGCCGCGTTCGTCCCGCAGTATCGTTCCGGCGCGACCACCCAGCCGCACGGGGTATGGGCGATCAAGGACACCTTCGCCTACCCCGGGCGCGGCACCAGCGGTGCCGGGGCAGACCTCGACTTCGCCTTCGCCACCGTCGCCCCCGACGAGGACGACCGCACCCTGGAAGAGGTCACCGGCGGCAACACCCTCTCCCCGACGCCCGGTTACACCAACGACGTCACCGTCATCGGCTACCCGAACGTCCGCAACGACCCGGAGGACCGGGCCGTGCGCTGCGCGACCCGCACCGGCCGGCTGAGCGGCACCCGTGAACTGCGCATGGAATGCGGCGGGTTCTACGGCGGCACCTCCGGCAGCCCCTGGCTGAGCGACTTCGACGAGGACAGCGGGACCGGCCGGGTCATCGGCGTGATCGGCGGCCTCAACGGCGGTGGCCCGAAGGGCCCGGACGCCGACCGGATCTCCTACAGCCCGTACTTCGGGACGAAGATCCTCAACCTGTACGCCCGCGCGGCCGAGAAGTGACCCGCTGACGGAGGCGCTAACCGGCGTCCGCCAGCGCCTCCGTCACCCCCTTCTCCTGCGGCCCGAGGAACTGCGGATCGGGCCGCAGCAGCGCGTCCGCCGCCGCCTTTCCGGCCGCGAAGATCTCCCGCACCCCGCCGTACGCCCAGGTCACATCGTGCTTCGCGGCCACCCCGACGCCGTCGGAGTCGACCCCGGCCGCGTTGCACAGGGCCAGCGCGCGCCGGATGTGGAAGCCCTGGCTGACCAGCACGGCCCGGTTCACCCCGAAGATCCGGTGGGCCCGGCTGCAGGAGTCCCAGGTGTCGAAGCCCGCATAGTCGCTGACGATCTTCTGCGCCGGGACGCCGTGCCGCAGCAGATAGCTGCGCATCGCGTCCGGCTCGTCGTAGTCGGTCCGGCTGTTGTCGCCGGTGACCAGGACCGCGCGGACGGTGCCCCGCTCGTACAGCGCGGCGGCCGCGTCCAGCCGGTGGGCGAGATACGGCGACGGCGCGCCGTTCCACAGGCCCGCGCCGAAGACGAGGGCCACCGGCGCGGACGGGGCGTCCGCGACACCGTGCACCCGGGGCCCCGCGGTCGCGTTCATCCAGGTCGCGGGCGCCAGCGCGAGCACCGTCACCACCACCACGGCCTGGAAAGCGCGGCGCCGGCCCCGCCGGGTCCGCGGCAGCCGCACACGGCGCACCCCGCTCCGTATCCGTCGCACCAGTCCCGGTACCGGCCCGCGCATCCCTGCCCCCGTCCGCTCGCGATCGATCTCGCAGGCTGCGACGCCCGGTGCACCCGTGATGGTTGCAGCCCGGGCCTGGCATCGTGGCAGTGAGCACCCCGCCCGGAGAGGACCGCACCACCATGACCCGCGAGCCCGAGCGGCTGCCGTTCTTCGTCTACGGGACGCTGCGGCCCGGCGAGGCCAACCACGGCCGGACCCTGCGCGGCCGGACCGCCGCCGAGGAACCGGCCCACATCGGCGGCGCGCTGCTGTACGACGGCCCCGGCTACCCGTACGCGACGACCGGGCCCGCCGGTGCGGTGGTGCACGGCGTCCTGGTCCGGCCCCGCGACACCGACTACGACGAGGTGTGCGCGCTCCTGGACCGGCTGGAGGGCTACACCCCCGGCGACCCGCACAACCTCTACGAGCGGGTGCCCACCGAGGCGGTGTGCCCGGACGGCCGGACCGTACGGGCCTGGGTCTACCTGGCGGCCGGCCCGCTCGCCGCCCGGCTGCGCGCCACCGGCACCCCCATCGAGGGCGGCGACTGGCCGGCCTCGCGGGCGGCGGCCGGCTGACCGGCGCCTTCGCCGGCCGCGCACGCCACCCGGCCGCCCCCGGGCGCCGCCGCGGCGGCCGACCCCACCCCGGCTAACCTGGACGACTCCTCGCGTACCAGGGCTCCCACCCGTACCGAGGGCCCTTCCCGTACCGCAGAACAGGTGTGACCGCGTGGCTTCCTCCCCGTCCTCCCCCTCCGCCGCAACCACCCACGAGCCGCTGCCCAAAGCGGAGCTGCATCTGCACATCGAGGGCACTCTGGAACCCGGGCTGGCCTTCGCGCTCGCCGAGCGCAACGGCGTCGAGCTGCCGTACGCCACCCAGGACGAGCTGCGCCGCGCCTACTCCTTCGCCGATCTCCAGTCCTTCCTGAACCTCTACTACGCGCTGATGGCCGTGCTGCGCACCGAGGACGACTTCGCCGACCTCGCCCACGCCTATCTCGCCCGCGCCAAGGAGCAGGGCGTCCGGCACGCCGAGATCTTCTTCGACCCGCAGGCGCACACCGCGCGCGGCGTCCCCATCGGCACCGTCATCAACGGCCTGGCCCGCGCCCTGGACAGCGCTGCCGAGACCTATGGCATCAGCACCCGCCTGATCATGTGCTTCCTGCGCGACGAGAGCGCCGAGTCCGCCCTCGCGACCTTCGAGGCGGCCCGTCCCCACTTCGACCGGATCACCGCCGTCGGCCTGGACTCCGCCGAGGTCGGGCACCCGCCGTCGAAGTTCAAGGAGGTCTACGCGCTGGCGCGGGAGGCCGGCCTCAAGTGCGTGGCGCACGCGGGGGAGGAGGGGCCCCCGGCCTATGTGTGGGAGGCCCTGGACGTCCTCGGCGTGGACCGGATCGACCACGGGGTGCGCTCCCTGGAGGACGAGCGGCTGGTGGCCCGGCTGGTGGCGGACCAGGTGCCGCTCACCGTCTGCCCGCTGTCCAACGTGCGGCTGCGGGTCATCGACGACCTCGCCGACCACCCGCTGCCCGCGATGCTGGACGCCGGGCTGCTGGTGACCGTCAACTCCGACGACCCGGCGTACTTCGGCGGCTACGCGGACGACAACTTCACCGCCGTACGCGATGCCCTCGGCCTCGACCAGGAAACCCTGCGCACCCTCGCCCGGAACTCCTTCCGCGCCTCCTTCCTGGACGAGGCGACCCGCGAGCGGTACCTCCGGGAAGTGGACGCCCACCAGGCGTAACGCCCCCCGGGCGGCAGGGGCGGGTGAGATGTCCCCTGCCGCCCGGCCTGCTCCCGGGGCCGAGCGGAGGGCAGCCGGACGGAACACGAAGTTCCCCGCGGGGAAACGAAGCGGCAACGCCCGGCTGCCACGCTCGGGTCATGACGGCGCCGATACCGCACCTGCCCTCCGCGTCCCTGGCCCCCCTCGGCACGGGGGGCCTCGCCGCCGAGATCACCGCCCAGCTCAGCTCCCAGCTCCGCCGCGTCCGGCTGCGAGGTTTCCCGCATCCGGAAACGCCGGCCCCCACCCTCGTCGCCGTCGCCCACGGCAGCCGCGACCCCCGCGCCCTGCCCACCGTCCGGGCCCTGCTCGACCGGGTACGGGCGCTGCGCCCCGGCCTGGACGTACGGCTCGGGCACATCGAGCTGAACCGGCCGCTGCTCGCCGACACCCTCGCCGGGCTGCACGGCGCCGCCGTCCTGGTACCGCTGCTGTTCGGCCGCGGCCATCACGTCACCCACGACCTGCCCGCCGCGCTCCGCGGCGCACCCCACCTGACCGGCCGGGTCGCCGAACCCCTCGGGCCGCACACCCTCCTCGCCGAGGCGCTGCACGGCCGCCTCCTGGAGGCCGGCTTCCCCGAGGCCCCGTGCCCGCGCACCGCCGTCGTCCTGGCCGCCGCCGGCTCCCGCGCCCCGCGGTCCGCCCAGGACACCGAGCGCACCGCCCGGCTGCTCTCGGACCGGCTCGGCGGCACCCCCGTGCTGCCCGCCTACGCCTCCGCGGCCGCCCCCACCGTCGCCGACGCGGCCCGTGCGCTGCGCGACCGCGGCCACGACCGGATCGCCGTGGCCGGCTGCTTCACCGCCCCCGGACGCTTCGCCACCCAGTGCGCGGCCGCCGCCCCCGGGCCCGCCGCCGAGCCCCTGGGCGACCACCCCGCACTGGCCCGTCTCGTACTGCACCGCTACGACCAGGCCCTCCTGGCCGCGACCGGATCCGGCCCGGAGGCCCGCAGGGCGGCTACCGTCGCTGTATGACGGGCACACCACCGACCATCCCCGGCTACACCGCGGCCGACCTCGAACGCTGGGTCACCGAGCCCGACAAACGGCCGGGACGCACCGCCTTCCAGCGCGACCGCGCCCGGGTACTGCACTCCGCCGCGCTGCGCCGGCTGGCCGGCAAGACCCAGGTCGTCACCCCCGGCGCGCACACCGCCGCCTGGGACGCCAGCCCGCGTACCCGGCTGACCCACTCCCTGGAGTGCGCGCAGGTCGGCCGGGAACTCGGTGCCGCCCTCGGCTGCGACCCGGACCTGGTCGAGACCGCCTGCCTGGCGCACGATCTCGGCCACCCGCCCTTCGGGCACAACGGCGAACAGACGCTCAACGAAGTCGCCGCGCCCTGCGGCGGCTTCGAGGGCAACGCCCAGTCGCTGCGGCTGCTGGCCCGTCTGGAGCCCAAGCGGTTCGTGCCCGCAGAAGACGGCTCGACGGTCAGCGTCGGGCTGAACCTCAGCCGCGCCGCCCTCGACGCGGCCACCAAGTACCCATGGGCGCGCGGCGGTCACCCCACCGACCCCACGTCCCCGAAGTTCGGGGTCTACGCGGACGACGCACCGGTCTACGCGTGGTTCCGGCAGGGCGCCCCCGACGGGGCCCGGAGCTTCGAGGCGCAGGTCATGGACTGGTCCGACGATGTGGCGTACTCGGTGCACGACGTCGAGGACGGGCTGCACGCCGGACACCTCGACCCCAACCTCCTGCTCGCCGACGCCGAACGCGCCGAGATCTTCGAGGTCGCCGGTGCACGCTACGCTCCCGGCGCCGGCGCCGAGGAGCTGGCCGCGGCGCTGGACCGCCTCCTGGAGCAGGAGTGGTGGCCGCACGGCTACGACGGCTCCGCCCTCGCCCAGGCCCGCCTCAAGGACGCCACCAGCCAGCTGATCGGCCGTTTCTGTCTCGCCGCCGAGGGCGCGACACGGTCCCGGTGGGGGACCGGACGGCTCACCCGCTACGGAGCGGAGCTGGTGGTTCCGGACGAAACCCGGCTGGAATGCGCCGTTTTGAAAGCCGTCGCCGACCGGTACGTCATGCAGCGCCCCGACCAGGAGGCGCTCCGCGCCGACCAGCGTGTCGTCATCGCCGAACTGGCCGAGGTGTTGTTCGCCCGCGCCCCCGACGGCCTTGATCCACAGTTCCGTTCACTGTTCGACACGGCCCCCGACGACACCGCACGGATGCGCGCCGTCATCGACCAGATCGCCGCCCTGACCGACGCCTCCGCCCGCTCGCTGCACGCCCGTCTCACCCGCCGCCCCGGTCCCGGCGGGGCGCACCGCGGGTGACCCTGGAGGGAAGCCCCTCTTCCCCCCTCACGCTCCGTGCGGGACGCTCGAACCCGACCGTTTTCGAACGGAGCACCCTGACAACAGCGAACAGCGAGCCCTGACAGGCACGGCAACCCCGTTCGGCGGACGGTGACCGGGGAGCCCCGACAGGCGGCGATCGGGAACCCCGACGCCACCGAACGCATCAACGGGGGAGAGCACCGGGGGGTACATCGGGGCGTTCACGACGCGGACGCGGACGCAGGTACCGCAACGAGGAGGAAGCAAGTGGTCGACGCACACCAGACGTTCGTCATCGTCGGGGGTGGCCTGGCCGGGGCGAAAGCCGCGGAGACGCTCCGCGCGGAGGGCTTCACCGGCCGGGTGATCCTCATCTGTGACGAGCGCGACCACCCCTACGAGCGCCCCCCGCTCTCCAAGGGGTACCTGCTCGGCAAGGAGGAGCGCGACAGCGTCTTCGTCCATGAACCCGCCTGGTACGCCCAGGCGCACATCGAACTCCACCTGGGCCAGCCCGCCGTCCACCTGGACCCCGGGGCGAAGACCGTCCGCCTCGGCGACGGCACCCTGATCGTCTACGACAAGCTGCTGCTGGCCACCGGCGCCGAGCCGCGCCGCCTGCACATCCCCGGCACCGGCCTGGCCGGCGTGCACCACCTGCGCCGCCTCGCGCACGCCGAGCGGCTGCGCGGCGTGCTGGCCTCCCTCGGCCGCGACAACGGCCATCTGGTGATCGCCGGCGCCGGCTGGATCGGCCTGGAGGTCGCCGCCGCGGCCCGCTCCTACGGCGCCGAGGTCACCGTCGTCGAGCCCGCCCCCACCCCGCTGCACGGCATCCTGGGCCCCGAACTCGGCGGCCTGTTCGCCGATCTGCACCGCGAACACGGCGTCCGCTTCCACTTCGGCGCCCGCTTCACCGAGATCGTCGGCCAGGACGGCATGGTGCTCGCCGTGCGCACCGACGACGGCGAGGAACACCCCGCGCACGACGTGCTCGCCGCGATCGGCGCCGCCCCGCGCACCGCACTCGCCGAACAGGCCGGACTGGACCTCGTCGACCGGGAAGCCGGCGGCGGTATCGCGGTCGACGCCGCCATGCGCACCTCCGACCCGTACATCTACGCCGCCGGCGATGTCGCCGCCGCCGACCACCCCGTTCTGGACAGCCGGCTGCGCGTCGAGCACTGGGCCAACGCCCTCAACGGCGGCCCGGCCGCCGCGCGCGCCATGCTCGGCCAGGACGTCAGCTACGACCGCATCCCGTACTTCTTCTCCGACCAGTACGACGTCGGCATGGAGTACTCCGGCTACGCCCCGCCCGGCTCGTACGCGCAGGTCGTCTGCCGCGGTGACGTCGCCAAACGGGAGTTCATCGCCTTCTGGCTCGGCGCGGACGGCCGGCTGCTCGCCGGGATGAACGTCAACGTCTGGGACGTCGCCGAGTCCATCCAGCAACTCATCCGCTCCGGGGCGTCGTTGGCGCCCGAGGCGCTGGCCGATCCGGAGGTTCCGCTGGCCTCGCTGCTCCCGTAGCGTGCCGGTATGACGCCAAGCCCCAGCGGTCCCACCGGCCCCGGCCGCACCGACGTCCCGGACCTCGTCACCCTCGACGACGTCCGGGACGCCGCCCGGCGGCTGGCGGGAGTGGCACACCGCACGCCCGTGCTGCGCTCCCGCACCCTCGACGCGCTGGCCGGCGCCGAGGTCCACCTCAAGTGCGAGAACTTCCAGCGGGTCGGCGCCTTCAAGTTCCGCGGCGCCTACAACGCCCTGTCCCGGCTGTCCCCGGAACAGCTGGCCCGTGGAGTCGCCGCCTACTCCTCCGGCAACCACGCCCAGGCCGTCGCGCTGGCCGCCCGGGAGCTGGGCAGCCACGCCGTCATCGTGATGCCCGAGGACACCCCGAAGTCCAAGAAGGACGCCACCGCCGGCTACGGCGCCGAGATCGTCACCTACGACCGCTACACCGGCGACCGCGTCGCGATCGGCCGGCGGCTCGCCGAGGAACGCGGCCTCGCGCTGATCCCGCCGTACGAGCATCCGCACATCATCGCCGGCCAGGGCACCGCGGCCCTGGAACTGATCGAGGAGACCGGCCCGCTCGACGCGCTGCTGACGCCGGTCGGCGGCGGTGGCCTGATGGCCGGCTCGGCCGTTGCCGCCACCGCCCTCGTCCCCGGCATCCGCATGATCGGCGTGGAGCCGGCGGCCGGCGACGACACCCTGCGCTCCCTGGCCGCCGGCCACCCCGTCACCATCCCGGTCCCGCGCACCATCGCCGACGGCCAGGCCGCCGAGCGCCCCGGCGAGCTGACGTTCTCCCTCAACCGGCGGCTGCTCGACTCGGTCGTCCTGGTCACCGACGACGAGATCCGCGCGGCCATGAAGTTCGCCTTCGAGCGCCTCAAGATCGTCACCGAACCCAGCGGCGCCAGCGCCCTCGCCGCCCTCCTCGCCGGCCACATCAGCCCGCTGCCACCCCGCATCGGCGTGATCATCTCGGGCGGCAACGTGGGGGTGGAGCGCTTTCTGGAGCTGCTGGGGTAGCGATTCCTGGAGCTGCTGGGGTGAGGGGAGGGGCGGGGCGCTTTCTGGGCTGCTGGGGGGAGGGGCGGGGCGAGGGGAAGCGCGCCGAGCGGGCCGCGGAGCCCTCCTGCTGCTCCCCCGCCCCCTCCCCCTCCTCCCCCTTCGGGGGGAGGGGGCGGGGGTGGGTTCGGGGGTGGGGGGAGAGCCCCGGCGTTCGCGGCGCCCCGTGGCCGGCGGCGTGCGAGCCCGCAGACGCGTGGCCGGGCTGTCCGCCTCCGCCAGAGTGTGGCCGCGCCGCCCGACTCCCCGCCCCGCCCCCGCCCGACCAAGGCTGTCCGACCCCGGCCGTAGAATTCACGCGTGGCAGGCAGGATCAACGATGACGATGTGAAGGCGGTGCGGGACGCGGTCCCGATCGACGCCGTCGTGTCCGAGTATCTCCAGCTCCGCAACGCCGGCGGCGGCAACCTCAAGGGCCTGTGCCCCTTCCACGACGAGAAGTCCCCGTCCTTCCACGTCAGCCCGGCCAAGGGGCTCTACCACTGCTTCGGCTGCCAGGAGGGCGGCGACACCGTCGACTTCGTCATGAAGATCGACCACCTCTCCTTCGCCGAGACCATCGAGCGCCTCGCCTCCCAGGCCGGTATCACCCTGCGCTACGAGGAGGGCGGCTACACCCCGGGCCGCCAGCAGGGCGAACGCACCCGCCTGGTGGAGGCCCACAAGGCCGCCGCCCAGTTCTACGTCGAGCAGCTCGACAGCCCCGAGGCGGAGATCGCCCGCAAATTCCTCGCCGAGCGCGGCTTCGACCAGGCCGCCGCCCAGCATTTCGGCGTCGGCTACAGCCCGGCCGGCTGGGACCACCTCACCCGCTTTCTGCGCGGCCGCCGCTTCAGCGACCAGGAGCTGGTCCTCGCCGGCCTCTCCCAGGAGGGCCGCCGCGGCCCCATCGACCGCTTCCGCGGCCGTCTGATGTGGCCGATCCGCGATATCGCCGGCGAGGTCGTCGGCTTCGGCGCCCGTAAGCTCCGCGACGACGACAACGGCCCCAAGTACCTCAACACCCCCGAGACCCCCATCTACCGCAAGTCCCAGGTCCTCTACGGCATCGACCTCGCCAAGAAGGAGATCGCCAAGACCAACCGCGCGGTCGTGGTCGAGGGCTACACGGACGTGATGGCCTGCCATCTGTCCGGTGTCACCACCGCCATCGCCACCTCCGGTACCGCCTTCGGCGAGGGCCACATCAAGATCCTGCGCCGCCTTCTGATGGACAACTCCGGCTCCGAGGTCGTCTTCACCTTCGACGGCGACGCCGCAGGCCAGAAGGCCGCCCTGCGCGCCTTCGAGGACGACCAGAAGTTCGCCGCCGAGACCTCCATCGCGATCACCCCGGGCGGCATGGACCCCTGCGATCTGCGGCTCGCCAAGGGCGATCAGGCCGTCGCCGATCTCGTCGAGTCCCGCACCCCCCTCTTCGAGTTCGCGCTGCGCCATGTCGTCTCCCGGCACAACCTCGACACCACCGTCGGCCGCGCCGCCGCCCTCGACGAGGCCGCCCCCATCGTCGCGCACATCAAGAACAGCTCCATCCAGCACGAGTCCGCCGTCCAGCTCGCCGGCATGCTCGGCATCCTGGACACCCAGTTCGTGGTCAAGCGCGTCTCCCAGCTCGCCCGCTGGGCCCGCGAACGGGGCCGGGACGGCGGTCCCGACCAGGGCCGTCAGCAGCGCCGCGGCCAGGCCCCGGCGCCCGTGGAGCCCGGCCCCGCGCCCGGCCCGCGCGGCCCGGCGCTCAACCTCCGCAGCCCCGCCCACCGCGTCGAGCGGGAACTCCTCAAGCTGGCGCTCCAGCGCCCCGACCTGGTCTCCCCGGCCTTCGACGCCTACGGTGCCGACGAGTTCACCGCCCCGCCCTACGCCGTGGTCCGCCAGTGCATCGAGGACGCCGGCGGTGCCGCGGCCGGCGCCGCCGACCAGGCCTTCATCCCCCGGGTGCGGGAGGCCGCCCCCGACGACACCGTCCGCGCCATGGTCACCGAGCTCGCCGTCGAGCCGCTGCACACCCGCCGGGATCCCGACGAGGCCTACGCCGGCGTCCAGTTGGTCGCCGTCCGCCTCGCCGCCGTCAATCAGCGCGTCACCGAGATCCGCGGCACCCTCCAGCGCCTCGGCCCCCGTGCCGACCCCGAACACCTCGCGGCCGTCCAGAACGAACTGTGGGTCCTCCAGCAGTACGGCCAGTCCCTGCGCGAACGCGGCTACGCCGCCCTGTAGCCCCCGGGAGCCCGGCCCGGGGAGCCGGCCCGCGCCGCACCGCCCGTAACACCCCGCGGTAGCCGTCCGGTCACGGACCGGACTCAAAAAGTGCACGCACGCCCCTCGTGGCAGGCGTGTGTCGTACTCCACACTGAGAAGCGGTGCCTGAGTCCTCGGTGCGCCGCGGGCCCGGCCGTACCCCACCGGAATCCCCCGCGGAACCACTCGTGACGTACGGGACGGACGGCGGCCCGGCCGCCACCGTGCCCGACCTTTCTGCCGCTTCAGCAGCGATCACCCTGGAGGTCGCCCCCGTGCAGACCCAGACCCTCGCCGACGCGCCGGCCGCCACGGAGCACGACCCGGAGCACGACACCGACCCGGCCGCGGAGCCGCTCACCGTGCCGCAGCAGGCCGAACCGCCCGCCGCCGAGATGATCGTCGAGGAGATCACCCCGGAGCCGGTGCCGCGCCCCGAGGCGGGCAGCCCGTCCGCAGATCTCTTCCGCCAGTACCTCCGCGAGATCGGCCGGATCCCGCTGCTCACCGCCGCCGAGGAGGTGGAGCTCGCCCGCCGTGTCGAGGCCGGTCTCTTCGCCGAGGAGAAGCTCACCCACGCCCCCGACCTCTCCTCGCAACTCGCCTTCGACCTCGACAAGTTGGTGGTCCTGGGCCGGATGGCCAAGCGCCGCCTGATCGAGGCCAACCTGCGGCTGGTGGTCTCCGTCGCCAAGCGCTATGTCGGCCGCGGGCTGACCATGCTCGACCTCGTCCAGGAGGGCAACCTCGGGCTGATCCGCGCCGTCGAGAAGTTCGACTACGCCCGCGGCTACAAGTTCTCCACCTACGCCACCTGGTGGATCCGCCAGGCGATGTCCCGCGCCCTCGCCGACCAGGCCAGAACCATCCGGGTCCCGGTCCATGTCGTCGAGCTGATCAACCGCGTGGTGCGGGTCCAGCGCAGGATGCTCCAGGAGCGCGGCTACGAGCCCACACCCGAGGAGGTCGCCGCCCATCTCGACCTGACCGGGGCACGCGTCAGCGAGGTGCTGCGGCTGGCCCAGGAACCGGTCTCGCTGCACGCTCCCGTCGGCGAGGAGGAGGACGTCGCCCTCGGCGATCTCATCGAGGACGGCGACGCCGCCTCACCCGTAGAATCCGCCGCGTTCCTGCTGCTCCGCGAGCACCTCGACGCGGTGCTGTCCACCCTCGGCGAACGCGAACGCAAGGTCGTCCAGCTCCGCTACGGCCTCGCCGACGGCCGCCCCCGCACGCTGGAGGAGATCGGCCGGATCTTCGGCGTCACCCGCGAACGGATACGGCAGATCGAGTCCAAGACCCTCAACAAGCTCCGCGACCACGCCTTCGCCGACCAGCTCCGCGGCTACCTCGACTGAGACCGCCGGCCCCGGCCCGCCCGGTACGCCCCCGCCCGGTACGCCCCGCCCGGGACGTCACGCCTCCCGCTCGAACGCCCCCGGATAGGCCTCGTCGCGCACCGCCGCGTACTGCTGGCGCACGGCCTGGCCGACCGCCAGCTCCTCACCCGGCTCGAAGACCTGGCTCGCGGCGGCCGGCCACTGCGGGGGATCGACCCAGGCGGGCCCGCCGCCCGGTCCGGACTCCGCACCACTCGCCGGGGTGAGGGTGCCGTGCGCCACCCCCCACGCCCAGGCCGCCTGCCGGGCCGCGCCCAGCGCCGCGTACTCCGCCGGCTGCGGCACCACGACCGGCACCCCGAACAGCGCCGGCGCCACCGCCTGCACCGCGAACAGCTCCGCGGCCGCGCCCAGCAGGAACACCCGGCGCACCGCCATGCCCCGCCCCCGCAGCACATCCAGCGCGTCCGCGAGCCCGCAGAGCATGCCCTCCACGGCCGCCCGCGCCAGATGCTCCGGCTTCATGCTGTCCCGCCGCATCCCGTGCAACGACCCGGCGGTGTGCGGCAGGTGGGGCGTCTTCTCGCCCTCCAGATACGGCAGCAGCACCATCCCGTACGCACCGGGCGACGAGTTCATCGCCAGCTCGGACAGGCCCTTCAGATCCGTCCCCAGCATCTCCGCGGCACCGCGCAGCACCCGTACCGCGTTGCTGGTGTGCACCACCGGCAGATGCCGGCCGGTCGCGTCCGCGAACGAGGTGATCGTGCCGCTCGGGTCCACCAGCGCCTCGTGATGAATCCCGAACACCGACCCCGAGGCGCCCAGCGACACCACCGCGTCGCCCTCCCCGACGCCGAGCCCGAAGGCGGCGGCCATCGTCTCGCCCGTACCGGCGGAGATCAGCAGCCCCTCCGGGGTGAACCCCGCGGTCCCCGACGGGCTCAGCAGCTCCGGCAGCCGCACCTGGTGGCCCAGCGCCAGCTCCACCAGATCCGGCCGGTACGACTCGGTCGCCGCCGACCAGAAACCGGTCGCCGAGGCCCCGCCACGGTCCGTCGTCCGCCGCGCGGGCCGCCCCAGCAGCTGCCACGCCAGCCAGTCGTGCGGCTGCATGACCTCCGCGATCCGGGCCGCATGCGCCGGCTCGGTACGCGCCAGCCAGCGCAGCTTGGTCACCGCATGGGTCGCCTGCGGCACCGCCCCGACGGCCTGCGCCCACGCGGTACGCCCGCCGAGCGAGTCGATCAGATCCGCCGCCGAACTCTGTGCCCGCTTGTCATTGCCGACCAGCGCCGGCCGTACGAGATTCCCCTCGACGTCCAGCGGCAGCAGCCCGTGCGGCTGCGCGGCGACCCCGATCGCCTGCACCCCTTCGAGCAGCCCGCGGCCCGCCGCCTCCCCGAGCGAGATCAGCCACGCCTGTGGATCGACCTCGGGCCCCTTCTCGACGGGGTGCGGCGCATACCCGCGCCTGATGACGGCGCCCGTGTCCGCATCGCAGACGACGATCCGTGTGCTCTCGGACGAACTGTCCAATCCGGCGACTATCCCCATGGCCTCAGATGATGCCCCATACGACGCATAGGAGCAGCGTCAGGGTTTACCCGGGAGACCCTCTAGGTGTTGCTCGTGCCCCAGTCGTCCTCGTCGCCGCCGCGCTGGTCGCGCAGCGAGCGGACCCGGTCGGTGACGGAGGCCGGCAGCCGGTCCCCGACCTTGGCCGACACCGTCCCGAAGGCCTTCGACGCCGCCTCGCGCCCGGTCAGCGCGGCCGACTCGGCGGTGTTCCGGACCGCGGGATTCTGGGAGATCCGCTGGGCGGCCTTGCGGAGCTGCTCGTACCGCTCCCGGCCCGCCCGTGCGCCGAGCACATACCCCGTGGCCAGTCCCGCGATGAACGTGAGCCGGTAGCGCATTGCTCCACCTTTCCTCTCGTCGGTCCCGTCCGGTGCCGGTACGCACCGGAGTAAAGGGCTGTGCCGCGCGCCTACCCTCCGGGGCCGCAGATCACCCGAGGTGACCTGAGGCGATACCGATTGGCGGAGCACCCCCCTGCTTGCGCTAATGTATGTGTCGCAGCGAGCGCGCGCCGTCCGGAAGACCGGTCAGCGGTGCATTCGAGGCACACAGAGCAATCCCCTGTAGCTCAATTGGCAGAGCAGCCGGCTGTTAACCGGCAGGTTACTGGTTCGAGTCCAGTCGGGGGAGCTCGGTCCCCTGTAGCTCAATTGGCAGAGCATTCGGCTGTTAACCGGAGGGTTACTGGTTCGAGTCCAGTCGGGGGAGCAGAGAGAAGAGGGCCCCGGAAGGGGTCCTTTTTCTTGTGCCATGGAACCGAACGGCCCGTGATCGAGGTCCTCTTGGGCGTGCGTGGTCGCCCGACGGCAGCCCTCACGGGCAACAGATCGTATGAGCGGCTATGCTGCGGCAGACGGCGCGCACAAATGTGCGCGACGCGCCGTGGGGGGCGGTAGCTCAGCCGGTTAGAGCAGCGGACTCATAATCCGTCGGCCGTGGGTTCGAGTCCCACCCGCCCCACCGCAGCACCCAGGGGGGAGATCCTTTCTACCTGGGAGAGGACAGACAGCAGGGCCGCCACGCACATGTGGCGGCCCTTCTGCACCTTCCGGACCAACGTGCCGTATGCGCCCCCGCGTGCTCATCATGGTCATCCGCGGCCGTCCGGCCGTCAGGAGTGCGGTGCGCAAGGGGAAGGTGAGGGCGATGGAGCTGTTTCCGGCGATCCCGTATGGCGAGTGGCGGGAGACCAAAGAGACGGTTCATCGCTTTGCGCAGGTGGTCGGGAAGGTTCGGCTGGCCGCCAGTGCGCGGCGTAATCACTGGTGGAACGTCCCGTTCCATCTCACCGGGCGGGGCATCACCACCCGGCCGATGGGGCAGCTCGACAGCAATCCGATCTTCACGATCGACTTCGACTTCGTCGGGCACCGGCTGGTCATTTCGGTGCTGGACGGCCGGACCGTCTCGTTCCCGCTGGTCGGCCGGTCCGTGGCCGCCTTCCACGACGGCCTTATGGACGCGCTGGCCGGGCTGGGGGTCCGGGTGCGGCTCGCCGTTCCCCATCCGTTCGACCTGCCCGACGCCGACCGGCCGTTCGCCGGGGACACCGAGCACGCGGCCTACGACCCCGGGCACGTCCAGCGCTACTGGCAGGTGCTCAGCCAGGTGGCCTCGGTGCTGGAGGAATTCGCGGCGGGCTATGAGGGGAAGGTCAGCCCGGTGCACCACTTCTGGCACACCTTCGACATCGCGCACACCCGGTTCTCCGACCGCCGGATCGAGCAGCCGCGGCAGATCGACCCGGTGACCCGGGAGGCGTACTCCAGGGAGGTGATCAGCTTCGGCTTCTGGTTCGGGGACGACAGCTTTCCCGAGCCGGCGTTCTACTCGTACACCGCGCCGGAGCCCGCGGGCCTGGCCGATGAGCCGCTGCGGCCTGAGGCGGCGCGGTGGGTCGCCCGGGGGGAGAGTCATCTGGCCGTGCTGCGGTACGACGACGCGCGTGCGCAGGCCGATCCCCGGGCGGCCGTGCTCGGCTTTTACGAGAGTGCCTACCGTGCCGGGGCCGGGCGGGCCGGGTGGGATGTCGAACGGCTCAGTTGTGCGGGCGGGGTGACGGATCCGCAGTTGTAGGGCGGGCCGGTTGTCCGGCCGTCCGCTTCCGTTCTCGGCTGTCTGCGGACCAGGTCTGGGCCCGGTCGTAGGAAGAAGCCTCAGATCACCGGTGGGCGGCCCAGGCGGGTCATGTGCCATACGGTGCGCCAGTGCAGGGGGCGGCGTCGGCCGCAGGGGGTGCGTACTCCCTCGGCGAAACCGGCAGCCCAGGCGCGCAGGCCCGCCACCGAGGGGCTGCGGACGGCTGTGAGGGCGGCCCATACGCCGAGGTAGAGGGGCATCAGGACCGCGGGGAGGTGCCGTTTGGCGAGCCAGACGCGGTTTCTGGCGACCATGCGGTGGTAGACGGCGTGCCGGGTCGGTGAGGTGTACGGGTGCTGGAGCACGAGCTCCGGGACGTAGCGGATGCGCCAGCCGTCGTCCAGGGCCCGCCAGGCCAGGTCGGTTTCCTCATGGGCGTAGAAGAAGTCCTCGGGCCAGCCGCCGATCCGGTCCAGCATCGGTACGGACAGGGAGTGCCCGCCGCCGAGGAAGGTGGTGACCAGACCGCCGCGTGCCGGGTCGTTGGCCCGCAGGCGGGGGACATGGCGGCGCTGGGTGCGGCCCCGCTCGTCGGCGATGCGGAAGCTGACGATCCCCAACTCCGGTTCGCACGTGTGCAGTTCCGCCAGCCGGCTGAAGACGTCCGGGCTGATCAGCAGGCCGTCGTCGTCCAGATCGACCACCACGTCGACCTCCCCGAGCTTGCGCAGCTCGTCCAGGGCGACATTGCGGCCCCCGGAGACTCCCAGGTTCTCGCTCAGCTCGACACCGACGGCGCCGTGCGGCAGCGGGGGGAGCGGGGAGCCGTTTCCGATGACCACGATGTGGGCCGGCCGGAGGTCCTGCTTGGCGACCGAATCCAGCAGCGCCCGCAGTTCGGCCGGACGGTTTCCCATGGTCAAGATGGCGACGCCTACGCGCAGATGACGCACAGAAGTTTGCTCCGTTCTTGGCGGTCTTGTCGGGATGCTAACCGCCGGGGGCGGCGACTGTGTGCCACGGCGCTTCCCCGGCGACATCCGGCCGTTGAACGCTGGGGAACGTCCTCGCCGGTGCCGGGAGCCCGCGGATGCCGGGCGTGCCGGACCGGCGCACCATGGAAGGACCGGGGGTTTGCACGGTTGCCCAGGGGGGCGGATGGAGGAAGCCCTCATGATGGAAGTCAAGACGGTCGACAAGCCGGATGAACGGCGCGACTTTCCCCGGGGTCACCTCGAAGCCCTGCACCTCACCGGACTGGACTTCGCCGTGGCCACCTTCGAGCCCGGCTGGCGCTGGTCGGAGTCGGTAGCCCCGATAGCCGGGACCGACAGCTGCGAGGTGCACCACAACTGCTTCGTGGTCCAGGGCCGGATGCGCATCAGGATGAACGACGGCGCGGAGTCCGAAGTGGGACCCGGCGATGTCTTCGTCTGCCCGCCCGGACACGACGCCTGGGTGGTCGGGGACGAGCAGTGCATCGTGTACGACTTCGCGGGCCAGATGGCGAAGGACTACGCGAAGGGCTAGGTCTGCTCCTGGGGCGACGCGCAGGCGGAGGAAGGGGGTGACGGCGCGGGGCGGAGCCGCTGTCTGACGGGGGACGGAGCGAGGCCGGGGCGCGGTGGCCGGTTGCCGCGTCGGCCGGCTGGGTGGCGTGTGGTTCGCCACGTGCATCCGGATGTCTAGGAACGCGCTCAATGGGCAGGGGTGCGGGACGGTCCGGCGTGCGGAATACGTCGCGGGTTGATCCCGTTGCCGCAGCCGGAGACCGTGTGACAAGCGTCGACAGACCGGAAGCAGGGAAACAGGCATGAGCACCATTGAGCTCACCAAGGAAAACTTCGACGAAATCGTCTCCGGCAACGATTTCGTCCTGATCGACTTCTGGGCCGAGTGGTGCGGGCCGTGCAAGCAGTTCGGCCCGGTCTTCGAGAAGTCCTCCGAGACGCATGACGACCTGGTCTTCGCCAAGGTCGACACGGAGGCGCAGCCCGAGCTGGCGCAGGCCCTCCAGATCCAGTCCATCCCGACCGTGATGATCGTCCGGGAGAACATCGCCGTCTTCGCCCAGCCCGGCGCGCTGCCCGCGGAGGCCCTGGAGGACGTCATCGGCCAGGCCCGTGCGCTGGACATGGACGAGGTCCGGGCGTCGGTCACCGAGGCCCAGCAGGCCGAGCAGGCGCAGGGCGAACAGGGTCAGCAGGCGCAGAGCTCGTGAGCGACCTTCTTCTGGTCCGGCACGGCGAAACCGAGTGGAGCAGGGACGGCCGGCACACCAGCTGGACCGATCTGCCGCTGACCGCCACCGGTGAGGAGCAGGCCCGCGCGCTGCGGCCGCTGCTGTCGGACCGGAAGATCGGGCCGGTGTACGCCAGCCCGATGCAGCGGGCGCTGCGCACCGCCGAGCTGGCGGGCCTCGCCCGTCCGCAGATCGACGCCGACCTGCGGGAATGGGACTACGGCGGCTATGAGGGCATCGCCACCGCCGAGATCCACCGCGACCGGCCCGGCTGGTATCTGTTCTCCGACGGTGTCGCCGAGGGGCCCGCGGAGCATCCGGGCGAGTCGCCCGAGCAGGTCGGGGCGCGCGCCGACCGGGTGCTGGCACGGATCGCGCCCCGGCTCGCCGCCGACGACGGCGATGTGGCGCTGGTCGCCCATGCGCACTTCCTGCGGGTGCTGGCCGCCCGCAGGCTCGGGCTGCCGCCCGCTGCCGGGGGCCTCTTCACCTTCGAGACCGGGGCGGTCGGCGTCCTGGGGACCGAACACGACCGGCCCGCGGTCCTCGCCTGGAACGCCCGGAGTCTGTAGCCCGGGGTCTGTAGCCCGGGGCCGGGGGCGGGACCCTTGGCCGGTAGGTCTGTTGTGAGCCGTGAGCCGTGAGCCGTGAGCCGTGAGCCGTGAGCCGTGAGCCGTGAGCTCGGAGTCGCCCGGCCGGAGGCCGTGCGGAGGTGGCCGCCGGCGGGTTACGGATCCATCGGATCGAGATGCAACGGCTGCACCTTGCCCTCGATCATGGCGCCGAGCCCCATGACGGCACAGGTGTCGGGGTGGTCCGCGGTGTGGACCGGCATGTTCGTGGCCTGGTGGATCATCGGCTCCAGGCCGGGGATCAGGGCGCTGCCGCCCGCGAGCACGATGCCGCGCTCCCCGAGGTCGGCCACCAGATCCGGCGGGCAGCGGCGCAGCACGGCCCCGATGCCGTCGAGGATCGAGGTCAGCGGGGTGGTGATGGCGTCCCGTACCCGCTCGGTGTCGACATGCACGGAGCGCGCCATCCCGCTGATCACGTCCCGGCCGTGCACCTCCGTGGAGCCGGGGGTGACCCCGTCGCCACCGGAGAGGATCAGCTGAAGCGGGCGTACGGCCTGGCCCGCCAGCATCAGCTCGTGGTGCAGCCGCAGATGCTGGACGACCGCGTGGTCGATGGCGTTGCCGCCCACCGGCACGGTCTCCGCGGCCACGATCGAGCCGAGGGAGAGCACCGCGACCTGCGTGGTTCCGGCGCCGCACACCACGATCATGGTGGCCTCGGGCTGCTCCACCGGAAGCCCGCACCCCACCGCCGCGGCGACCAGGGTGTCGACCAGCTCCACCCGCCGCGCCCCCAGCCCGGTGAGCGTCTCCACGGCGGCCCGCTGGGCCAGCGGCTCGCTGCCGTACGGAAGACAGACCGCGCCCCGCATCGCGGGCCGGCGCCGCCAGGACTTGCGCAGCTTGTCGCCGACCAGGGTCCGCAGCAGCCGCTGGGCCATGTCGATATCGACGATGGTGCCGTTGGAGACCGGGCGCACCACCCTGATGTAGTCGGGGGTGCGGCCGTCCATCACCTCGGCCTGGGCGCCGACGGCCAGCAGCGCCCCGCTGCGGGTGTTGATGGCGGCGACGGTCGGTTCGTCGACGACCAGCCCCTGGTTCTTCACATACACCCTGGTCCGGGCCGCGCCGATGTCGATGGCGGCCGAACAGCGCCGCAATTGGGCGAGGCTGATGGTCATGGGTGATTCCTCCCCGATGGGCCGGTATGGACGAAGCGGTCGCGCGGCCGGTTCGCAGGGACCGCTCGTGCGCCATCCTCCGGTCGTGCCGAGGCCGCCGCCTGCTGGAAAGGTCCGCTCGGGGGACGGCGGCGGGGTGGCTGCGGCGAAGGGGTGACGAGGGGGGAGAAGCCGGTGCGGCGGGCCCTCAGCCGGCCAGTCGCTGGTACAGCCCCCAGGTGAATTCGGGGACGATGTCCTGCGGGGTGCCGTCGGGGCCGGGCGCGGTGCACGCCAGCCGCCAGCGGGTGGGGGCGCTGCCCTCCATGGGGCGGGCCGGGGCGAAGGCGCGGGCGACCTCGTCGACGGTGCAGGACCAGGGCCGTAGATCCGCGGTGCTGCGCAGGTCAGGGGCGGTGGCGCCGGGTGCCCGGACGAGCCAGGCGTTCCAGACGGCGTCCCGGGCGCCGGTGAGGATCTCGAACCGCAGATCGGGCCAGAGCGGCACCGGCCAGGTCAGGGCCTCGCAGCGCAGATCGCCGATGCGGCGGGGCGTGACGGTCTCGGGGGCGCCGAGCAGCGCACGATACGGCCGGCTGCCGCCGGGCGCGCGCGGGGCGTGCATCCGTGCCTGCCAGCGGCGGTTGGCCTCGCGCATCTCGGCGCGGGAGACGCCCAGGGTGCGCAGCGCCTCCTCGACCAGGCCGGGGTGGTGGTCGGCCATCCGGCGCAGCAGGACGACCTGGAAGGCGACCGGCCCGGGCAGCCCGGAGGGGGCGTCGGAGCCGCCGGGCGGGTCATTGTCCGTGGTGTGGTCCATGAGGGACATGGTGGTGGACGGCGCGGGCCACCGGCCGCCCGGGGCGCTCGCCGTCGGGGAGGAAGAGCACGGAGTTGACGTAGCGGCGGTGCGGGGCGAGGGAGCGGCGCAGCAGCCCGTGCTCGGCGACCTGGCAGGTGCGGGACTGATGGGCGGGCAGATCGAAATCGGCCAGCGGCAGCCAGCGGTCGTGCGGCAGCACCCAGCCGCGGTAGCCGTGGGCGGACGTCCAGTCCAGAACGGGCCCGAGCGGCTGGATGCGGGTCTCCAACTCGACGAACAGTGCCGGGAGTTGACGTGCGACGGTGTGTGCGGCGCCGCGCAGCACCGCCAGCTCCGCGCCCTCCGCGTCGATCTTGATGAGGGTGACGGACGCCAGCTTCAGCGCGTCCAGCGGGAGACAGGGCACGTCGAGGGCGGCGGAGTGCAGCTCCCGGCGTACGAGCGAGGAGACCCCGCGGTCGCCGCGGCCGCCCGGGGGCAGCCAGAGGGTGGCGCAGCCCGTGTGGTCGGTGGCCGCGGCGGACACCACCTCGACCTGCGGGGGAGTGACCGAGGAGAGCAGCCGGGCCAGGTGGGGGACCGGTTCCAGGGTGACCACTCGGTCGGCGCGCCGGGCCAGCCGCCGGGTCCACGGGCCGTACCACCCGCCGACGTCCACGGCCGTGCCACCGGGCGGACAGAAGTCGGCGAGCCGCCGCAGCTCCGGTTCGAAGCGCGGATAGAGCCCGGCGACCAGCGCCGACACCAGCCGGCCCGGCAGCCGGGGCGCCAGCCGCGCGGCGAGCGTCACGACCCCGGGTCCCGGTCCGCGAGCCGGCGCAGCGCGCGGGTGTGCTCGGCGTCGCTGAGCTGTTCGCCGGAGGAGGGCAGGAGCTGGGGGATGCCGTCGAGGATCGGATAGCGGCGGCGCAGCCGGGGGTTGTAGAGGGCGTCACCGGGGGCGAGCAGCGACAGCGGGCCCTTGTCGAGCGGGCAGACGAGGATCTTCAGCAGGGGGTCATCGGGCTTCATCGAGCGACTCCGGGGTTCCGGTCGGGGGTTCGGGGACGGGCGGGTCATGGCGGGGCAGCGCGAGCAGGACCGCCACGGCGACGGCCGTGCCGCCCAGCCGCAGCGCGCGCCGCAGCGGATCGGCGGGCAGCGGCTCACCGAACGCCACGGTGCCGCAGACGACGGTGAACACACAGGTGACGGTGGTGCAGACGGGGACGATCACGGACGCCCGGCAGCGTTGCAGGGCGGTCTGGGACAGCACCAGACCGGCGGCTCCGGTGACGAGAAGAAGGTACGGGTAGGGCGAGCGGAGCAGCCGGCCCGCGACGGCCGGGAGGTCGTGCGGAGCCAGCAGACCGGAGACGCCCTTGATGGCCAGCGAGCTGACCCCGTAGAGCAGGCCGACGGCCACCCCGTAGGGGACACCCGCCGTCGGCAGCCGGTGGCGGCGCCGGGCACGGCGTTCCGCCGAGCGGTACAGCAGCAGCCCGGCGGTCAGCGACGGCACCGCGATCAGCAGCAGGGTGCCGGGCGGCGCGGTGCGGGCGACGGCCCGGGCGTCCTCGCCCTGGAGGGAGGCGATGACCAGCGCCAGCGCGACCAGGATCGCCACGATGCCCTGCCGCTCCCGGCCACTGGTCCGCTCGCCCAGCACCACCGAGGACAGCAGCAGCAAGAGGACCAGGCCCGAGACGAAGAGGCCCTGGGCGGCGGCCAGCGGCAGGGTGCGATAGACGGCGAGCTGGGCGGCGAAACCGGCGGCCAGGGCGAGCGAACCGGCCAGCCACAGCGGACTGGACAGCAGCCGGCCGACGACCCGTAGGGGCTGCCGGGTGCTCAGCGCGGGCAGCCCGGCCAGGGCGCGCTTCTCCAGCACGAAACCGGTGCTGTACAGGACGTTGGCGAGCAGCGCGGACGCCACGCCCCACCATGGCACCGCGCTACCCCCCTGCCCGCCGGGCATGGGCGAGCAGGATCGAGGCCAGCGACGGGACCCGGCACGCGGCGCGGTCGAGGGGGCGCAGCGGCCGCGGCACATCGTGGTACGGCGCACCGGCGATCCGTACGGCCTCGAAACCGGCCGCCGTGAGGAAGCCGCGCAGGGCACGGGCCGTGCAGAGCCGGAGATGGCCGACGACCTGGGTGCCGGGCCGGCCGTGGATCCCGCGCATGCTCACCTCCGAGAAGACGGGCTGGACCCCGGCGAGCAGCAGCCCGCGGTTGTACCAGGCGGCGAGGTTCGGGGTGGAGAGCATCAGATGACCGCCGGGGCGCAGCACCCGGCGCAGCTCGTCCAGCGCGGCATCGGGGTCGACGAGATGCTCGATGACCTCGCTGAAGAGGACCGCGTCGGCGGAAGCGGTCGCGAACGGCAGCCCCCCGTCGGTGAGTTCGCCGCGCACCGCCCAGGGGATCCGGGTCCGGGCGCGGCGCAGGGCGTCCTGCGACCAGTCGACGCCGACCAGACGGTGACCGGTGAGCACCTCCGCCGCGACGGCCGCCGCCGAACCGTCGCCGCAGCCGATGTCCAGGATGGTGGCGGGCGGCGCCCCGGTGCGTACGGGCCCCAGGGCACGCGCCAGCAGCCGCGCCTGCCGCCGGCTGCGGGCGGCGCCGGACGCGACCGGCACGGCGGGGTTCTCGTAGAAGTCCCGCAGCGTGGCGGGGTGCCGGGTCATCGGGCCGCTCCGCCGGCCGGGGGCGGGGTCCAGGCGGTGGCGGCGAGGGAGGAGCGGAACAGCTCGCCGAGCCGGGCGCCGGCCGCGTCGTCCAGGAGGGCCGGGGACCAGCGCAGCGCCAGCTGGATCCGGCCGGCCACGGAGACGGTGGTGACGGTGAGCCCGCGCGGCATCCGGGCCGGGGCGGAGAACCACACCGCGGTCGGCCGGCCGGCGTCCCCGAAGTCCAGCGGGTAGGGGATCCGGCCGATGTTGGACAGGAGGGTGGTGGAGGTCCACGGGGCGGCGGCGCGGCGCAGCGTACGGGTGACCGTGCCGCGCAGGCCGACCGGGAGGACGGGCGCGGTCAACAGCGTGGCGTAGAGCCCGAGTTGAGGTCCCGGTGTGGCGGCCTTGAGAGCGCGGGTGCGGGCAGCGGTACGGCGCAGCAGCCGGGCCACCGCGTCCGGGTCGGGCGGATCGGCGGTGAGCGGCCCGGCGTCCCGGCGCTCCTCGGGGCCGAAGCCGACCGACACCAGCCGGGTGCCGTTGCCGATGGGCATCCCGGCATCGCGCGGCCGGTCGTCGACGGGCATGGTGACGACGATGGGGGCGGCGGCCGGGGCGGCCGGGGCGTGCGGGTGGGCCGGGGCGTCCGTGGCGCGTGGGTGGGCCGGGGCGTGCAGCCGGTTCCAGCGGGCGACCATCAGCCAGGTGGCGACCAGGAGTTGATCGTTGACGGTGTAGGGAGCCGGCTGGGTGGGTGTGCGTGGCGGGCGGGCCGGGATCGGGAGTTCGGTCAGGAGCATGGCGTTGCCGGGGTGGGTGGGGTGGGTGGGGCGGGCAGGTTGGCTGGGGTGGTTGAGTTTGGTGGGTGGGCAGGGGTGGTTGGGTGGGGCGGGCTGGTCGGGGTGGTCGGGCCTGCTGGGCTTGCTGGGGTGGGGAGCGCTGCCGGGAGCCGGGGTCGGGGCCGGGTTGGGGGCGGGGGCGATCCGTGCCGGGCGGGCGAGACGGGGGCCGGGGGCCGGTGCGCGGTCGGCGGGCGGTGGTTCCCGACGGGGCCCGGGGGCGCGTACGGGTGCGGGGGCGGGGGAGTTGTCGGCGCCGCCGTAGAGCTCGGCGGCGGTGGCCAGCACCCGCAGACAGGCCGGCCCGTCCAGCGCGGTGTGGTGGAGGGTGAGCAGCAGCACGGTGCCGCCTGCCGTCGCCCCCTCGATCACCTCCAGCCGTATGGGAGGCGAGGCGTCCAGCGGCGGACAGTGGTCGAGCGCGCGTTGCCGGGCGCGGGCCAGGGCGCCGGGGCCGGGCGGCGGGAAGTCGACCGGGTCCACGTCCGGGGTGGCGGTGAGCTGCCAGTGGTAGCGGCGGTGCCACCAGCGGACCGGGGCCTGCCGCATCAGGATGCGCGGATGGCGGGCGAGCGCCCGGTGGAACGCGGTGCGCAGCCGGACGGGGTCGACCCGGCCGGGGAGATGCACCTCGATGTGTACGGTCTCCGGCTCGCCGTCGTCCAGACAGTGCCGGGAGATCTCGTCGACGACGGGGAAGGGGAGGCGGGTTACGGCGCTGCCGCGAGGGAGGCGGGCTACGGCGCTGTCGCGGCTCTGCTCCCCCCCACCCCCGAACCCACCCCCCGCCCCCTCCCCCGAAGGGGGAGAGGGGGAGGGGGCGGGGGAGAGCTCGCCCCGGCTGTCGGGCGGGGTGCCCGGGCTGTTGGGCGGTGTGCTCCGGCCGCCGGGCAAAGCGCCCGGGTTGCCGGGCGGTTCGGCCCGGTCTCCAGATGGCGCGCCCCGGCCGTCGGACGGTGTGCCCCGGCCTACAGATGACGCGCCCTGGCCGTCGGGCGATTCGCTACGTCCTTGGGGCGGTTCGCCACGTCCGTCGGCCGATTCGCCACGTCCGTCGGCTGGTTCGTGCCGGGCCGGTTGCAGTGCGGTCATCGGGTGGTGTCCTCCCCGCTGGGGTCGGTCGGCGGTACGGGCCCGCTGTCGGCGGGCGGTACGGGCCACCCGCCATCGGCCGGCCGTACGGGGCCGCCCGGCCGGGACCGGTGCCGCTCGGCCCAGTTCGGCCCGGCGCCTGGCGCCCGTCCCCGTGCCACGATCGGACGTCCAGCGGCGACCGTGCCGCCGCTCTCGTCCCGCACCCGTCGCGGAAGCGGCGGCGTACGCAGACCGGATGGATCAACGCGACCGGAGGGCCCGGATGACCCGGACGGCTCGGACGCCCCGGACGGTCCGGAGGGTTCCTCTGGTCCAGGCGGTCCGTACGGCCCAGCTGACCCACCTGACCCAGCTGATCCAGCCGACGGCCCGCCCGACGCCCCGTCGTCCGTCCCATCCACCCCCGCCCCCTCCACGAAGACCCGCCCCCGCGACGCCCGCCCCCGTACGGTGACCACCGCCGCAGCCAACGCCAGGAGCGCCAGGGCCTGGGCGGTGGCGCTGAACGCGCCCTCGCCGGCGGCGTGGGGCTCACCCGCGCTGAGGGCCGCGACGGCTCCGGCGCTCGCCATCGCCGCCAGGGCCAGGGGGACGAGGAGGTGGGGCCGGAAGTACGCCAGGAGTGCCAGGGCCGGCACGATCAGGGCGTACGGGCCGGAGGCCAGGGCCAGTACCGCGGTCAGCGTCACCACTCCCAGCACCCACGAGGGGGCGGGTGGTGGCGGTGCCGGGAGCGGCGGGGTGCGGGGGGTGCGGCGGACGAGGGCGGAGAGGAGCAGGAGCGCTGCCCCCAGGGCGCCGCCGGCCAGGCCCAGGTCGTAGGCGACGGCCGGGGTGTAGGAGAGCTCGACGGTGCCGCCGGCGCCGGCCGGGACGAGGAAGGCCTGTTGCCAGCCGTCGACCCGGAGCGGGGTCAGCCGTCGGCCGTGGAGTGTGGCCTGCCAGCCGTCGTTGGCGTTCTCGTGCATCTGGAGGTAGACGGCCCGGCCGGCGCCGACCGCGACGCTGCGGTGGTCCCCCGACCAGTCCCCGGCGGTAACCTTCCGCACCGGGGCGGCGGACCGCTGCGCCGGCCCGTCGTCCGCGGCGCCCGCTTCCCGCACCGCGCCGACGCCCGCAGCGGCGGTTTCCCGTGCCGGCCCGTCGCCCGTGGCGCCCCCTTCCCGCACCACCCCGACGCCCGCAGCGGCGGCTGCCCGCCGCGCCCCCACTCCCGAGGCCCCCGCTTCCCGCCCCGCTCCCACGCCCACACCGCCGGCTCCCCCGCCCGCACCGCGCGCGTCCGCATCCCCCGTCGCACCCCGTCGCAGCGTCACATCCGTCAGTGCCAGCGGCCCCTGGTCGCCCGCCTCCACCCGGTGGCGTCCGGATGGCAGGTCCAGGCGGCCGTCACGGGCCGGGCCGGCGCACAACCGCACCTCGACGGGGCGGCGTTCGGTGAGGTCGCGGACGTACCCGGTGGCCTCGGTGGCGTGCAGGACGCCGTCGACGGCGAGCATCGGGCCCTGGCCGCAGCCGACCGAGAAGCGGGCGTGGGCGGCGGGCCGCGGGGTGCGGTAGGCGTCGAGTGCGGGGAGGTGGATCTCGCTGAGGCCGACCGGGAGTTGGAGTGCCTGGCCGGCGACCGGGTTGTGCAGGGTCAGTGGTTTGACCTTGCTGATGGTGAGGTCGAGGCGGTCGGTGGTGATCGGGTCGAAGCGGGCCTGGCCGTTCTCGTCGACGCCCGCGGTGGCCGCCCCGTCCGGCGAGTTGATCAGGATCTGCTCCGGACGGGTGGCGAGACCGCCGGCCGCGGCCAGCACGATCTGGTCGATCTTCTTCCGGCCGGGCCAGCGCAGATGCACGGTGGGCCGGTCACCGGCGATCCAGGCGGTGGTCAGATCGCCGTCGACGAGGTTGCGGGGGCTGAGCGACGGGCCGAAGCCGAAGGCGGTGGAGTCGGCGGTGGCGGTGATTTGGTCCCGCTGTTCCGGTGCGATGCGGTCCAGGAGCCGGTCGAGTGCGGGGCCGGGAACGGCCAGTGCCTGGCCGGAGATGCGGTACGTGGCGGCCGGGCCGGTGCGGAACTGGCGGTGCAGTCCGGACTCCGCGGAGACCGGGGAGAGGCCGCCCGGGTCGCTGCCGCGGTGCAGCGAGACGACCTCGGCGGGCGCGCCGGAACGCTCGGCGTCGGTGGGGAGTTGCAGCAGCCGGGTGACCTGGACGCCGGGGACGGAGATCTCCCGGAAGCCGGCGCCGGAGAGCCCGGCGCGTGGGGTCTGCGACCCGAGGATGGTCACCTTCAGCCAGGTCGCCCGGCCGGCGGGGGCCTTGACCCGCTGCGGCGTCCCGTCGGGGCGCAGGGTGTCCTCCGTACTGCCGCGGTCGGTCTGCACCCTGACGGAGGTCGGGGCGGCACGGAGTCCGTCTCCGGGCAGCGGCGTCAGGGACAGCGTGGACGGGAGGGTGACGGGCCGGGGGAAGGCGATCCGTACCCACTGGCCCACGGGGTTCCCGGCGCTGCCTTCCGCCCAGGCGGTGTCCGGGTCGCCGTCGAACGCGTGGACCGGGTCGTACTGCGGCAGGTGGAAGAGCCAGTTGCCGCTGCTGGAGGCGGTGACCGAGGTCGCGCCGCGGAGCACGGCGGTGGTCTGGTGGCCGGGGCCGGTGGTCGGCAGGATCTGCCGGGGCGGGCGGCCGGGGTCCTGGACGCTGTCGGGATGGTTCCGCTCGCCGTCGGTGTAGGTGTACGAGGTGTTGCTGTTGACCAGCCCGAAGCGGGTGTCGGCGCGGCGCAGGCCGTCGGCGGTCAGCTGGAGCGGTGGGGTGCCGAGGCCGGGGTGGCGGTCGCCGGTCAGCACGGTGGCGCGGTGGCGCAGGGCGGGGTCGGTGGACAGCTGGAGGAGGGCTTCGGGGCCGCCGCTGAGCTGCGCGGTGTCCGCGACGGCCCGGGTGGTGACCGGGCCGGGCGCGGGGGTGTCCTGCGGCCGGTAGATCTCGACGGCGCGCTGCCGCGGATAGAGGCCCTGGACCTGTAGGGGTGCCCCGGAGGGGATCCGGCCGCCGGTGGTCAGCGGGCCGAAGGCGGCGACCTTGCGGTAGCCGGACGCCTGGAGGGTGCGTTTGACGGTCTGCGGCGGGACGTAGCCGATCTGGTCCGGGTCGAGGTCGTTGCGTACGACCACGTCGTGCAGCCCGGCCCGGCCCAAGTAGTCGCGCAGTCCCGGGACTTGGGCGCCGGTCAGCAGGGCCTGTTCGACGGCGTCCAGGGTGCGGCGGGCGCCCGGAGTACCGAACGGGACGAAGTCGCGCTGGGTCCAGGGGGAGGTGGCGAGGACATCGAGCGGCTCGTCGATGGGGGAGCCCCAGGTGTAGATGCCGTGCGCGGTCGCGGGGACGACCAGCGCGCGGCTGTGCGGGGAGTGCTTATGGAGCCAGGCCGCGGCCCGTTCCCAGGAGGCGGGCAGCTCGGTGAAGGCGCCGGGCTGGAGGACGGTGCCGGTGAGGAAGGGCAGCGCGAGGGCGGGCAGCACGAGGAGCGCCGTCACCAGCGGGAGGCGGTGGCGGGCGGGGATCCGGCGGGTGCCGCGGCGTTCGGTGGCGACCGCGAGCAGATGTGCCAGGCCCAGGGTGAGTGCCAGGGCCAGGCCCGGGGTGAATTTGTAGATGTTGCGGAACGGGCGCAGCCAGCCGTTGAGCCAGTCCTGCCACAGGTCGTGCAGCGGCCCGCCCAGCGCACCGCCGTATCCGGCCAGCGCGATCAGCGCCACGGCCAGCACGGTCAGCAGCAGCCAGCGCCGCTCGGGCAGATCCCGGCGGGCCAGCCCGGCCAGGCCGAGCGCCGCGGCCAGCGCCGAGCCGAGCACCGCGTAGGGCCGGGCCGTGAGGGTCCAGCCGGCCGGCAGCCAGGGTTCGCCGAAGTGGAGGTAGCCGACCCAGTTGCCGGCGCCGCGCAGCAGTTCGGTGGCGGACATGGTGCCGGTGGTGGTGTCGGCCTGCTCGATGTACGGCATGAAGTTCTCGCCGTGCAGGCCGAGCAGCAGCAGCGGCACCACCCACCAGGCGGTGGCCAGGACGACACCGGGCAGCCACCAGACGAGCAGCTTCGGCCGGCGCGGCCCCGTACGGGAGAGCAGATACAGGCCGGCGGGCAGCAGCGCGGCCAGCGTCGAGGCCGCGTTGACCCCGCCCATGAAGGGGATCAGCAGCGCCGAACGGGTGGCCGCGAGACGGGCGCCGGCCTGCGTGTTGGTCAGCGGCAGCAGCACCCAGGGGAGCAGTGCGCCGGGCAGCGCGGCGGCGGAGGTGGAGCCGATGACGAGGGTGAAGGTCGGCCACAGGGCGTAGCAGGCGGCGGCCAGCAGCCGGGCCGGCGGGGTGCCGACGCGGAGCCGTTCGGCCAGTCGCAGCGCACCCCAGAACGCCGCCGTGACGATCAGCGACATCCACAGCCGCTCGGCCAGCCACACCGGGACCTGGGCCAGATCGGCCAGGCCGTAGTAGGGGAGCGTGGGGAAGGCATAGCCGACGTACTGGTCGGCGATGCCGCCGAGGCCCGCCCGGTCGTGCCACAACTGCCCGAGGTCGGCGAGGAACCGCCACGGGTCGGTCGTCACCCCCAGCTTGGTCTCGAACGTCATCTTCCCCGGCGAGGGCGCCAGGAAGCCGGCCAGCGCGAGCGCCCAGAACGCGAACAGCCAGCGTCTGCGCCGTGGTTGGCCGGGCGGCGGCGCGGGGACGGGCGTCGGCCGGCTGCCGCCCTCGGGCGATCCGGGGGACGGGAACGGCCTCAGGGTCTGGGTCATGGCAACCGCCGGAGAATGAGGAGGAGGTTCCAGGTGGCGACCTCCCGGACGCCCGGGAGGCGGGGGATGGCCTCGGCGAGGAACGGCGCGTAGCGGGAGCGGGCGGTGACCACGGCGATGTCGTCACGGGCCCGGACCTGGCGCAGGGTGCGGCCGATGTGCACCGCGAACAGGTTGACGCCCAGGGTGTGTTTGGCCGCCCGGCCGGTGCGCCGCCGGTAGCGGGCGCGGGCCCGCTCGGCGCCCAAGTAGTGCCAGGGCGCGGTCTCGTGGCCGCCCCAGGGGGAGAACCAGTTGGTGAAGGCGACGTAGATCAGCCCGCCGGGGCGGGTGACCCGGATCAGCTCGCTCAGGAAGGTCTGCGGGTCGGCGACATGCTCCAGGACGTTGGAGGAGAAGCAGATGTCGGCGGCGCCGTCGGCGAGCGGCAGCAGATAGCCGTCGGCGAGCACCGCGCCCTCGGGCGGCGGGCCGTGCGCGGTCAGCTCCGCCGTATCGGGCTCGAAGAGCCAGCTCCGGGCGCCGCGGCGGCGGAACTCCGCGGTGAAGTAGCCGCTGCCGCCGCCGACATCGGCGACCACCGCGTCCCGCAGCGGGGCATACCGTTCGAGCTGGTCGGCGGCGTCCCGGGCGAGCAGCCGGTAGCAGTGCCCGGGGTCGGTCCGCTCCCGCAGAAAGGCCCGGAACAGGGCGGCGGACCTGCGCAGCGAGGGATCGCGCACCGGGCCGTCACCGCCCGGGGAGCGGGTCGAGGGCGGCCTCCGCGGCGACCGCCCGGAAGCTCTGCACCGTATGGCTCCACCGGAAGCGGGCGGCGCGCCGTTCGGCGGCGCGGCCCAGGGCGTCGCGGCGCCGGGCGCTGAGCGCGAGGGTGCACCAGTGTGCGGCGAACGCGCTCTCACCGCGGGCCAGCAGCCCCGTCGTGCCGTCCTCGACCGAGTCCCGCAGGCCCGGGATGTCGAAGCCGACGGCCGGGGTGCGGCGGGCGGCGGCCTCCATCACCACCAGCCCCCAGCCCTCGACGAGCGAGGGATGCAGCAACAGCCAGGCGGAGCACAGCAGTTGATGCTTGCGCTCTTCGGAGACATGGCCGGTGAAGGTGACGCCGGGCCCGGCCAGGGCGGTCAGCCGGGCGCGCTCCGGGCCGTCGCCGACGATCACCAGCCGGCCGCCGGTCACCGGCCGGACCCGCTCCCACAGCCGCAGCAGCAGATCGATGCGCTTGTACTCGACGAGCCGCCCCATGGCCAGGAACAGCGGCTCCGGCGCCTTGGGGGCCAGCGGGCCGGGCTCCGCCACGCCGTTGTACACCAGGCGGATCCGCCCCGCGTCGACACCGAGGCCGCGCAGCGCGGACGCGGTCGAGCCGGAGACCGCCACCATCAGATCGCGGCGGTGCGCACCGGCCAGCGCCCAGTGCTCCAGTCGGCGGCCGAGCCGGGCGGCGGGCCCCGGGCAGCGCAGCCGCCACAGGTCCGTATGGACATGGTTGACCAGGCACAGCGTGGGTCCGCGGTGCCACAGCGGCGCCAGGTACGGCATGCCGTTGCAGACCTCGACGAGCAGATCGCAGGGCCCGACCCGGCGCGCCAACTGGCGGGGCACGCGCAGGAAGTGACCGGCGTCGCCGCCCGCGGACACCACCCGGTAGCCGCGGGCGGCACCTCCCGGCTCGGCCGGGGCCGGGAGCTCGGGGGGTGTCGGCCCGCCGCACAGCAGGGTGACCTGGTGCCCGTGGGCGCTGAGCCCCTCGGCGATCCGGTCCACCAGCAGCTCGGAGCCGCCGGCGGCGGGGTTGCCCAGATCGCGGCGGGCGAGGAAGACGATCCGGCGCGGCAGCGGCGGCGTCCCCGGGCCGGGTGGCCCGGACGCCGTGGGGGCGGGTGCTGCGGGGGGCGGGGACGGGTGTGCGTACGGGGGCATCTGCGATCCAACTCGTCTCAGGGTGCGGTACCGGCGGTGGGGGACGTACTGCGTACTGAGTCGTGCGGGCCGTGCTGCCTCATGCGGTGCCAGGTCGCACCGTGCGGGCGGGGGACGCTCGGGCCGGCGGTGCTGTGCTGCGGGGAAGTGACGCTGTCGTGCGGGGAAGTGGCGCTGTGGTGCCGGGAAGTGGCGCTGTGCTGCGGGGAAGCGGGCGTGCGCTGCGGTGTGGCGGAGGTGCGCCGACCGGAAGGCCGGTCGTCAGCGTGTGGGGTGGACAGTTTTCGCCCGCCCCGTTACCCGCGGCTACTCACCGGGGTGACAAAAACCGCCCCGATGCGGCCTGACGGTTCATCACTTCGCTCAGGGCCGGCCGGTTGCCCGCCGCCCGCGCACCACCCACACCACCCCGGCCGGCACCAGCACCGCGCCCGCCGCCGCTGCCGTGACCGGCAGCGTCCGGCCGACCAGCACCAGTTTGTCGCTGTCCGCCCTCGCCAGCCGCACCTGTGCCCGCTGCGTCGCGGGCGTGAACCGCAACCGCTCGCCGCGCAGCAGCGTCACCGCGGTACGCCGGGCGCCGGGTGCGCGCAGCGTCTTCACCGGCGAGATCACGGCATCCATGATCCGGCCGGTGCGCGGCTCGACGACCAGCTCGACACCGGAGTTGGCGTACCACTCCTCGGCCTGGATCTGCCCCTGCTCCGGCCGTCCGACGAGCCGTCCGGGGACCTGCCGGCTGCCGGTCCGGGTGGGCGGCACGGTCCCGGTGAAGCGGTATCCCCGGAAGCCCTGGACGGCCCGTGTACCGGCGAAGCGGAGCGGGACGGCGGCGCCCAGGGTGTTGTCCCACCAGCGATGGCCCGTCTTCCGTACATCGAAGGGGAACTTGAGGTAGGCATCGCCGTCGAAGCGGGTCGGGGCCTCCGCGCAGCAGTGCACCGGCACATTGCTGTGCCGGTCGGTGACCCAGCGCTCGGTGGTCCACTGGAACGCCCGGCGCGGGTCCTTCAGGGCGAGCGTCTGCGGGGTGTCGACCGTCGTGGAGACGTCCCAGACGGCCCGCCCGCTTTTCTCGCTCGCCGCGACATCGCCCAGTACGTGCCGGGTGATGGTGATCCGCCGGCGGTCCCTGGTCTTCAGCGCGGCGGTGTCGAAGTAACTGCCGTTGCCGGTGAAGACGGTGGTGACATCGACGTCGATCGGTGTGACCTTGGCCCGTGGCGTGACGTACCAGGCCAGCAGGGGCGCCAGGACCAGCAGAAAGACGCCGAGACCGAGAACGGCGAGCGACAGGGGCGGGGCGGCGGTGGCCGTGGTGGGGGAGGCGTCGGGCTTGCCGGATACGGGCATACGGGCACTCCTGGAGGCGGTGGGGGAATCACGCTCTGGTGCACGTGCGGACGCCGCGGGGCGCCATGGGCCGGGAACGTAAGGGAACTCTTGACAGGGCGTCAATGCCCTTCCACACTCGGCAGGCACCACGACTCCCGTGGTGCCGCGCTGTGGGACGCGACCCCGGGCCGCCGTGCCGGGTGCCGCGCCAACCTCGACGGAGACCGCCGACGGGCTCCGGCATCGACGAAGGGCTCGCCGCGCCATGCACCGTACGCTCGCCGCCGCACTGACCGCGCTCATCGCCGCCGCCCTCGCCGTCGGCGTCGCGCTCGGTATCGTCGCCGCCCTGGATGCCACCCCTGAGCAGCCGAATGTGCCGCTGGTGACCTTCGACCGGAGCGGCGAGTAGCGGGCGGGCCGGGAAGGCGGGCGTGCTGAGGAGGTCCGGGTCATGGTGACGGCCGTCCGCTCGGCCTGGCGGGAGGTCCCGCCCTACCAGGTACGGCAGTTCGCCGCCCGGGCACTGGAGGAGGTGCCCACCCTCGCCCAGGACATCCTCCGGGAGATCCGCGATGCCTACCCCCAACTCCCGCTGGTGCCGGATGAGTTCGGGGAGCCCCGGGCGCTGGTGGGCATCCGCCAGTCGCTGGAGCACTTCGTCGCGCATCTGACGGCCGGCCCGGACCGGCCGCATGTGCACCCGCGGGTCTTCCAGGAGTTCGGCCGCGGCGAGGGCCTCCAGGGCCGCAGCCTGGACGTCCTCCAGGCCGTCTACCGGCTGGGCGTCCGGCTGGCCTGGCGGCGGCTCGCCGAGATCGGCCAGCAGGTGGCGATCCCGGCGCCCGCGATGTACGAGCTCGCCGAGTCCGGCTACGAGTATCTGGACGGGCTGGTCGCCGAATCCGTACGCGGCTACGCCGAGGCCGCCGCCCGCCAGGCCGGTGAACGGCTGCGGCTGCAACGGCGCCTGATGGAGCAGCTGTTCACGGGACCGGCAAGACGGCGGCGCGGCGCGGGAACGGCGGACGGGGTGCCGCCGGCCCTCGCCGAGCGCGCCGCCGCGCTCGGCTGGACGCTGCCCGGGCGGGTCGCGGTCGCGGTCCTGCTGCGCCCGGCCCGGGAGGCGGTCGCGCCCGCCGTCGCCCCGGACATCCTGCTGGACATGGAGAGCGAACGGCCCCGGATGGTGGTGCCCGAGCCGGACGCCCCCGGACGGCGGGAGCTGCTGTCCCGCGCGGCGGCCGGCTGGTCCGGCGCGATCGGCCCCGCCGTACCGCTGCTGGACGCCGCCAAATCGCTGCGCTGGGCCGGGGCCGCGGTCGATCTGACGGAGCGCGGACTGCTGCCCGCGGGCGAGCTGCTGCAGTGCACCGAGCACACCGAGGCGCTGGTCCTGCTGCCGCCGGAGGAGCTGATCGGGGACCTCACCCGCCGCCGCCTCGCCCCCCTGGACAGCTGCGGCCCGGCCCATGGCCGGCGGCTCGCGGAGACCCTGCTCGCCTGGCTGGAGACCCGCGGCGGCGCCCCCGAGGTCGCCGCCCGGCTCGGTGTCCATCCGCAGACCGTGCGCTACCGGTTGCGCCAGATACGGGAGTTATGGGGCGCGGAGATCGACGACCCGGACCGCCGCTTCGAACTGGAGCTGGTGTTACGGGCCCGGCGGCTGCGCGGGGACCTCAGCTGACCCCGCCGGAGTCCGCCGCCCGGCCCTCCACCAGGGCCGCCATCCCGTCCAGGAGCCTGGCCAGCCCGAACTCGAACAGCGACGTCAGCGTCACCGCACCGTCGTCGTGCCCCGAGATCCCCCCGTACATGGGGTAGGAGCCCGAAGTGAGGATGCCCTCGAAAACCGGCTCCATGGACGCCATCCACTGGTTCCGGTCCATCCCGGTCTCCTGCTCGGCCTCCAGATCGTCCTCGAAGCCCGCGGCGGTGGCGCGCACGTAGTTGAGCAGCGTGACGGCCATATGGATCAGCGTCACCGGGTCCATGCCCGTCACCCGCGCCATGGTCCACTCGATGAGCGCCATCGCCCGCGGCATCGGCTGCGGCCGGGTGATCGACAGATAGTGCGCCAGCCACGGATGCCGCTGGTAGAGCTCCCATTGCAGCCGTGCGCCCGCCGCCATCCGCGCGCGCCAGCCGTCCGGCGCCGGGTCCGGCAGCTCGACCTCGTGGAACGCCGCGTCCGCCATCAGCACCACCAGCTCGTCCTTGTTGGCCACATGGCGGTAGAGCGCCATCGAGGACACCCCGAACTCGGCGGCGACCCGGCGCATCGACAGCGCCCGCAGCCCCTCGGCGTCGGCGATCTTGAGACCGGCCCGTACGACGCCCTCCCGGCTCAGCCCACCGCGGTCCGTCTCGCGCGGCCGCCGCTCCCGCGGGAGTCCGGGGCGCGCGGCCTGCTGTGGCTGTGGCTGCGGCTCGGCCACCACCGTGCCCACGCCCGGCACGGCGCGGACCACGCCCTCCTGGCGCAGCGTGGTGAGCACCTTGGTGGCGGTCGCCATCGCCACCCCCCACTCCTGGGTGATCCGTCGGGTCGAGGGCACCCGGTCGCCCGGCGCGAGCTCACCGGAGTCGATGCGGCACCGGATCGCGTCGACGATCCGGCGATAGGGCGGCGCCGACTGCTCCACGGGGTGACCTCCGTACTAGTGCACCAGGGGGGTATCGCTGCCCGCGAGGCTATCAGCGCCGGTCCCGCCAGGGCATCGCACTAGACAAGTGCACTAGTGTGACGCACCTCCAATTCCCTTGTGCAGCCTGGTGTTTGCGCCGTAAGCCCGCCCTGCTTACGGTGCTGCCATGTCGTTTACCTCGTACACATCCCCGTCGCCGTCACAGCCGTCACGGCCGGCACCGCCCTCGGCCGGCCGCCGGGAGTGGACCGCCCTCGCCGTCCTCCTGCTGCCGTGCCTGCTCGTCTCCATGGACGTCTCGGTGCTCTACTTCGCGGTCCCGTTCCTCACCGCGGAACTGGAGCCCAGCAGCGTCCAGCAACTATGGATCCTGGACGTCTACGGCTTCGTCCTGGCCGGCCTGCTGATCACCATGGGCGCGCTGGGCGACCGCATCGGCCGTCGCAAGCTGCTCCTGTCCGGCGCCCTGCTCTTCGGCCTCGCCTCCGGGGCCGCCGCCTACGCGCAGAGCGCCGAAATGCTCATCGCCGCCCGGGCGTTGCTCGGTATCGGCGGCGCGACCCTGATGCCGTCCACCCTCGCGCTGATCCGCAACCTCTTCCATGACGCCAAGCAGCGCGGCAGGGCCGTCGCGCTCTGGTCGTCGGCCGTGATGGGCGGGATCGCGGTCGGCCCGGTGCTCAGCGGGGCGCTGCTGGAACACTTCTGGTGGGGCTCGGTCTTCCTGATCAACGCCCCGGCGATGGTGCTGCTGCTGGTCTGCGGGCCGCTGCTGCTGCCGGAGTTCAAGAACCCGGCGGCCGGGCGCTTCGATCTGCCCGGCGCGCTGCTGTCCCTGCTCGCGATGCTGCCGACGGTCTACGGCGTCAAGGAGATCGCCCGCGACGGACTGGCGCCGCGGCCCGTCCTCGTCCTCGCGGCCGGGCTGCTGGCCGCCGCGGCCTTCGTGTACCGCCAGCGCACCGCCCGCCATCCGATGCTCGACCTGGAACTCTTCCGCCACCGCGGGTTCAGCGTCTCGGTGCTGATGAACCTGCTGGCGACGTTCGCGGTCGTCGGTTGCGCGGTCTTCTTCACCCAGTACCTCCAGACCGTACGGGGCATGAGCCCCATGGAGGCGGCACTGTGGAACCTGCTGCCGACCCTCGCGGTGGGCGGCATGGCACCGACGGCGGCCGTGCTCGCCCAGCGGATGGACCGGGCGTATGTCATCGCCCTGGGGTTCGTGATCGCGGCCGGCGGCTTCGTCTGGCTGTCCTGGCTGGAACCGGGCTCGGCCCTGTGGTTCGTCCTGGTCGCCTCGTCGGTCTACGCCTCGGGCCTGGTGATGGTGATGTCCCTCGGCAACGAACTGGCCATCGGCCTCGCCCCGCCCGAGCGCGCCGGCTCCGCCTCGGCCCTGCTGGAGTCCGGCACCGAACTGGGCGGCGCCCTGGGCATGGCCGTCCTGGGCAGCATCGGGAGCGCGGTCTACCGCGCGGACCTGGCCGATACCCTGCCCGCCGGCCTCCCGTCGGCCGCCGCCGACACGGCCCGCGAAACCCTGGCCGGCGCCGCCGCGATGGCCGCCGAACTCCCGGGCCGCGCGGGCGAGACCCTGCTGACCGCGGCCCGGTCCGCCTTCACCGACGGCCTCCAGGCGGCCGTCCTGGTCGCCGCGGGAGTGATGGCCTGCGCCGCGGTGCTGGCCGTGCTGCTGCTGCGGGGGCTGGGGAGAGCGGGAGCGGAGGGGGAAGCGGTCGCCGTCGGGGCGGCCGGGGCGCGGGAGGCCGGATCGGGCGCGGCTGGTGTGCCGGAGGCCGGGCAGGGCGCGGCCGGTGTGCCGCGGGCCGGTGCCGGCTGCTGACGGCCGCCCACCCGGCTCACTCGGGGGCCACGCCCAGCATCCGCCGCAGCAGCTCCTTCAGCAGCGTCCGCTCGGCGACCGTCAGCCGGCCGAGGGGTTCGCGCGCGAAGTCCAGGGACGTCCGCAGGGCCCGGGCCAGGCGCGCCCCCTCCTCGGTCGGGGCGGCGAGCTTGACGCGGCGGTCGGCCGGATCGGGGCGGCGCTCGACCAGGCCGCGGGATTCCAGCCGGTCCACGATGCCGGTGATGTTCGACGGCTCGCACTTCAGGCGCTGGGCGACCTTGCGCATGGGCAGCGGCTCGATGGAGAGCAGGCTGAGTACCCGGGCCTGCGCGCCGGTCAGCGAATGCTCGGTCGCGGCGAGCTCGTACTCCTCGTAGTAGCGGGCCACGACGGTGCCGATGAGGTCGACGACCTCGACGGTCAGAGGGTCTGCGCGGGGGGTCATGCACACGAGGATACCCATTTACTTGACAACCTGAAATATCGAGGAGCATGGTTGTTTCAGTACCTGAAGCATTAGGAGGATCGCGCTTATGTCCGCACTGCCCACGACCAGCCGCGAATGGCACCTCGTCGCCCGCCCCCACGGCTGGCCCACCCCGGAGGACTTCGCGCTGCGCGAGGCCGCGGTGCCCGAGGTCGGCGAGGGCCAGATCCTGGTCCGCACCCAGCACTTCTCCGTCGACCCGTACATGCGCGGCCGGATGAACGATGTGAAGTCCTACGTCCCGCCCTTCCAGCTCGACCAGCCGATGGAGGGCGGCGCGGTCGGCGAGGTCCTCGCCTCGCGCGATGACTCCATCGCCGTCGGCGACCATGTCCTGCACGGTCTCGGCTGGCGCGAGTACGCGGTCCTGGACGCCAAGCGCGCCGCCAAGGTGGACCCGTCGCTGGCTCCGCTCACCGCCTACCTCGGCGTGCTGGGCATGCCCGGCCTGACCGCGTACGCGGGCCTGCTGGAGGTGGCGTCCTTCAAGGAGGGCGACGCCGTCTTCGTATCCGGCGCCGCCGGTGCGGTGGGCAGCGAGGTCGGCCAGATAGCCAAGCTCAAGGGCGCCTCCCGGGTCATCGGCTCGGCCGGCTCCGACGAGAAGGTCAAGCTCCTGGTGGAGGAGTACGGCTTCGACGCCGCCTTCAACTACAAGAACGGCGACGTCGGCAAGCAGCTGAAGGAGGCCGCCCCGGACGGTATCGACGTCTACTTCGACAATGTCGGCGGCGACCACCTAGAAGCGGCCATCAGCTCCCTCAACGTCCATGGCCGTGCCGCCATTTGCGGCATGATCTCGATGTACAACGCGACGGAGCCGAGCCCGGCCCCCCGCAACCTCGCCATGGTGATCGGCAAGCGTCTGCGCCTCCAGGGCCTGCTGGTCAGCGACCACGCCGCCCTCCAGCCGAAGTTCGTCGAGGAGGTCTCCGCCTGGATCCGCTCCGGCGAGCTGAAGTACGGCGAGACCAAGGTCTCCGGCATAGAGAACGGCGTCGAGGCCTTCCTGGGCCTGCTGCGCGGCGAGAACACGGGGAAGATGATCGTGAGCCTGGAGGGCTGACGGCGCCCCCGAAGCGCAACCGGGGCGGCGGAGGGGTGGGGTGGGGGCGGGGCGGGGGAGGGGAAGCCGGAAGGCCGTGTCCCGCCCCTTCACCCCCTTGCCCCTCACCCCCTCACCCCCTTGCGCCCGCCCGTTAGGCTCGGCGGCACGCCGTCGCGATCCGTGGGCGCGAGTCGCGGCGAACCACAGGAGGATTCGGTATGTCCATCCAGACCGTCGACGTCGTCTACACCGCCGTCGCCACCGCTGAGAACGGCCGTGACGGCCGCGTCGCCAGCGACGACGGCAAGCTCGACGTGGTCGTCAACCCGCCCAAGGAGCAGGGCGGCAGCGGCGCCGGCACCAACCCCGAGCAGCTCTTCGCCGCCGGTTACAGCGCCTGCTTCCAGGGCGCGCTCAGCGTCGTCGCCCGCCGGGAGAACGCCGATGTCTCCGGCTCCCGGGTGACCGCCAAGGTCGGCATCGGCAAGACCCCGGACGGTGGCTTCGGCCTCACGGTCGAGATCGCCGTCTCGATCCCGCAGGTCGACGCGGCCACCGCCCAGGACCTCGTGGAGAAGGCGCACCAGGTGTGCCCGTACTCCCACGCCACCCGCGGCAACATCGAGGTCAAGCTGACCGTCGCCTGACCCCACGGCGTCACCGGCGCACTTCCGTAAGGGCCGCATCCCGTGAAGGGGTGTGGCCCTCCGGTGTCTGCGGGCGTGGCCGAGTCCGGCGTCCGTGGCCGGGGGCGGGGCTTCGGGCATCGCCGTGGGGCCGCTCGTCGAGTCCGGCTTTGGCTCCCGCTTCGATCCGGTTCGCCGCTCCCGCTCTTCCCTCCCGTTCTTCGGTCCCCGCTTTTCGCTCCCGGTTTCGGGCCTGCCTGGGGCTCAACTCACGCTATTCTGGCGGCGCTTCACCACGTTCCTCCCCACAGCTCCGTCGGCGGTCGGCCGGCGGGGGCCCTGGCTTCCGGGGCCTGTCCGGAGGAGCGAGGAGGAGCGATGGACGATCAGGACACGGAGCAGGAGAGCGACCGGTGGGCGCCGTCTGACAGATGGCAGGTGGTCATCGGGGTGCTGGGCCTGCTGGTGGCGATCGTCGCTTGTGTGGGGCAGTTCGCCCGGTAATGCCGGGGCCGGCCCCACGGGGTCCGGACACGGCCGGTACCCGCCGTCGAGGCGGGACGGTCAACGGGGGAGTGCCCGGGCTCGACACCTCCCGCGCAGCTCGCGCACCGCACGCTTCCGCGTTCAAGGCTCTCGTGTCCGTGGCCCTTCCGGTGCTTCTCACGCCCCGCGCTCTTCGTACGCCCCACGCCCCACGCACACCAACGACCACCGCCCCTCCCACTCCCACCCCATCCACCCACCCCCTGTGACGCACGCAACATTCCCCCCGCCTTGACGCACCCCCCGTGTAATCGATTTCGTAGCCCCCACGCATTTCTCGCGGAAACGATTACACGGCGATCACGGCGCCCCCGTACGGGAGGCGCGAACAGCGACCAGCGGACAAACGGAACGGCGACGGTGCCATGGCGAACATCAAGGATGTGGCGGAGCGGGCAGGGGTGTCCGTGGCCACGGTTTCGCGGGTGCTCAATGGCCACAGTCCGGTCGCCGAGACCCGGGAGCGGGTGCTCACCGCCGTACGGGACCTGGGCTACCGGCCCAACAACGTCGCCCGCGCGCTGCGCACCGCGCGGACCGGTGCGCTCGGTCTGATCATCAGCGATCTCACCAACCCCTTCTTCACCGAGCTGGCCGACGCCGTCGAGGACGAGGCCCGCAGCCTCGGCTACAGCATGGTCATCGGCAATGCCGGTGAGCGCCCCGAGCAGCAGGACGACTACATCCGCACCCTGCTCGACCGCCGGATCGACGGACTGCTGGTCAGCTCGGCCGGTACCGGTTCGGCGATGCTCAGCGAGGTCGTGGCCTCCGGCACCCCGTTGGTGCTGCTGGACCGCACCGTGCCCGGTGTCGATGCCCCGTGCGTCCGCGCCGACGGCCGTACCGCGCTCACCGAGCTCGCCGCCCATCTCGCCGCCCACGGCCGCCGCCGCCCCGCGATCATCGTCGCACCGGCCGGCACCCCCACCGGCGACGAGCGCCTCGGGTTCTTCCGTACGGCGCTGGGCGGGTACGGCCTCACCCTGCCCGACGAGCGGGTCGGTGCCACCCCCGACCTCCAGCCCACCGGCGGCCGGCAGGTGATGAGCGCGTTCCTCGACCTCGCGGAGCCGCCGGACGCGGTGCTGGCCACCGACAACCTGATGGCGCTGGGTGCGATGGACGAACTCCGCGCCCGCGGGCTGCGGGTCCCCGACGATGTGGCGCTGGTGGTGTACGACGACGTGCCGTGGTTCGCGCACACCGATCCGCCGCTGACCGCCATCGCCCAGCCCACCCGGGAACTGGGCCGGGCCGCCGTCCACACCCTGCTGGCGCGGATCGAGGGCCGGCCGGCCGACTCGGTGCTGCTGCCGGCCCGGCTGGTCACCCGCCGCTCCTGCGGCGAAGTGCCCGCCCCCTGAGCCGGCCCGCCCGGTTGCCCGGTCCGGCACTCCGGACCCGGCTCCCCCGTCCGGGCGGGCCACCCCAGCCAGTCACCACCACCCCAGCCAGTCACCACCACCCCAGCCAGTCACCACCGCCCACGCACGCCACCACCCACGCACACCACCGCCCACCGCCCCACCGGACCAAGGCCCACCCAGGCCGGCCACCACCACCCAGGCCGGCCACCGCCACCCACCACCACCCATCACCACCCATCACCACCCACCCGAGCCGGCGACCCCACCGCCCACCCGAACCAGCCATCACCCAACCCACCCAGGAAGAGAGGGGCAGCGCATGACCGGCGTCAACGACGACGTACCGGGCGGCCGCGAACTGCTGCGCGTGGAGGGGGTGACGAAGTCGTTCCCGGGTGTCCGCGCGCTCGACGGCGTGGACCTGACCCTGCGCGCCGGTGAGGTGCATGTCCTGCTCGGCGAGAACGGTGCGGGCAAGAGCACCCTCATCAAGATGCTCTCCGGCGCCCACCGCCCCGACGAGGGCCGTCTCCTCGTGGACGGCGACGAGGCCGGCATCCGTTCGGCGCAGGACGCCGAACGGCTCGGCATCGCCACCATCTACCAGGAGTTCAACCTCGTCCCCGGGCTGACCGTCGCCGAGAACATCTTCCTGGGCCGGCAGCCGCGCACCCGGCTCGGGCTGGTCGACAAGAAGGCGATGCGGGCCCGGGCCGCCGAACTGCTGCGGCGGGTACGGCTCGACGTGTCCCCGAACACCCCGGTCGCCGAACTGGGCATCGCCCGCCTCCAGATGGTCGAGATCGCCAAGGCGCTCAGCCTGGACGCCCGTGTCCTGATCATGGACGAGCCGACCGCGGTGCTGACCTCCGAGGAGGTCGAGACCCTCTTCGAGATCGTCCGCGAACTGCGCGACACCGGCGTCGGCATCATCTTCATCACCCACCACCTGGAGGAGATCGGCGCGCTCGGCGACCGGGTGACGGTCCTGCGGGACGGCCGTTCCGTCGCGGAGGTGCCGGCCTCGACGGACGAGGACGAGCTGATCCGCCTGATGGTGGGCCGGGACATCGCCGAGCAGTACCCGCGCCGCCGCCCCGACGAGCCGGGCGCACCCCTGCTGCGCGTCCGCGGGCTGACCCGTAACGGCACCCCGGCCGGACCGGTCTTCGAGGGCATCGACTTCGAGGTACGGGCCGGTGAGGTCGTGGGCCTGGCCGGGCTGGTCGGCGCGGGCCGCACCGAGGTCGTCCGGGCGATCTTCGGCGTGGACCGCTATGACGCCGGCACGGTCGAGATCGACGGCGAGCAGCTGGCCCGCGGCGATGTCCGGGCCGCGATGCGCGCCGGGCTCGGCCTCGTACCGGAGGACCGCAAGGGCCAGGGCCTGGTGCTGGACGCCTCCCTCCAGGACAACCTCACCCTCGCCCGGCTCGACCGCGACACCCGCGGCGGGCTGGTGGACCGGGGCGCGCAGCGGCGCGAAGCGGCCACCGCCGCCGAGCGGTTGAAGGTCCGGATGAGCGGCCTGGGCCAGAGCGCCCGCACCCTCTCCGGCGGCAACCAGCAGAAGATCGTCATCGGCAAGTGGCTGCTGACGGACACCCGGCTGCTGATCCTCGACGAGCCGACGCGCGGGATCGACGTCGGCGCCAAGGTCGAGATCTATCAGCTGATCAACGAGCTGACGGCGGCCGGCCGCGCGGTCCTGATGATCTCCAGCGATCTGCCCGAGGTCCTCGGGATGAGCGACCGGGTGCTGGTGATGTCACAGGGCCGGCTGGCCGGTGAGCTGTCGGCCGAAGAGGCCACCCAGGACGCCGTGATGGAACTGGCGCTCCAGTCCCCGCACGGCACGACCACGACCACGACCACGACCACGAAGCACAACGACGAGAGCGCGATGGAGGGCTCCGATGTCCACTGAGGTGAAGACAGGAGCCGCCGCCGAGGCGGTGGGACGGGCACCGGACCGGGACGGCTTCGGGCCGTGGTTCTCCCGGGCGGTCCTCAGGAACGGCCCGCTCGGCGGGCTGATCGCCCTGGTCGTCGTGATGGCGGTGCTGTCCGGGGACTTCCTCAACGGGCAGAACCTCCTCAACGTCGGCGTCCAGGCGTCGGTCACCGCGATCCTCGCCTTCGGCGTCACCTTCGTGATCGTCTCGGCCGGTATCGATCTGTCGGTCGGCTCGGTCGCCGCGCTCTCCGCCACCGTCGTGGCCTGGGCGGCCACCAACGAGGGCCTGCCCGTCTGGATGGCGGTACTGCTCGGCCTGGCGGTCGGCGCGGCGGCCGGTCTGGTCTCCGGCGCGCTGGTCGCCTACGGCAAACTGCCCGCCTTCATCGCCACGTTGGCGATGCTCTCGGTCGGCCGTGGCCTCGCCCTCGTCATCTCCGGCGGCTCGCCGATCGCCTTCCCCGGCTCGGTCGGCGCGCTCGGTGACACCCTCGGCGGCTGGCTGCCGGTGCCCGTGCTCGTCATGATCGCGATGGGGCTGATCGCCGCGCTGGTGCTGGCCCGTACGCATGCCGGCCGGGCGATGTTCGCGATCGGCGGCAACGAGGAGGCGGCCCGGCTCTCCGGCATCCACGTCAAGCGCCGCAAGCTCGCGATCTACGCGCTGTCCGGGGTGTTCGCCGCGGTCGCCGGCATCGTGCTCGCCGCCCGGCTCACCTCCGCCCAGCCGCAGGCCGCCACCGGCTACGAGCTGGACGCCATCGCCGCCGTCGTCATCGGCGGGGCCAGCCTCTCCGGCGGTTCCGGCAAGGCCTCCGGCACCCTCATCGGTGCGCTGATCCTCGCCGTCCTGCGCAACGGCCTCAACCTGCTGAGCGTCTCGGCGTTCTGGCAGCAGGTCGCCACCGGACTGGTCATCGCGGTGGCGGTGCTCCTGGACACGCTGCGCCGCCGGAGCGCGCGATGAACGCCCCGCGGAACACCCGGCGGAACGCCTGGCAGAGCACCCGGATCAAGGCGTCGCTGGCGGCCGGGCTGGCCGCGACCGTCGCCCTGGGCCTGGCCGGCTGCGACCGCGGCGGCAACACCGATCTGGGGCTCGCGCTGTCCACGATGAACAACCCGTTCTTCGTCGGCATCAAGGAAGGCGCCCAGGCCGAGGCGGACGCCCGCGGTCTGCACCTCAACATCACCGACGCCCAGAACGACCCCACCCAGCAGATCAACCAGATGGAGACGTTCACCAGCCAGAACGTCAAGGCGGCCATCATCAACCCGGTCGACTCCGACGCCGCGGTCCCGGCCGTCGGCGTCGCCAACCGGGCCAAGGTGCCGGTCATCTCCATCGACCGGGGCGTCAACGGCGGCACGGTCGGCTCGACCATCGCCTCCGACAACGTCGCGGGCGGCCGGCTCGCCGCGAAGACCCTGGCCGAATCGCTCGGCGGCAAGGGCAAAGTGGCCTTCCTGGAGGGCCAGGCCGGCACCTCCGCCGCCCGCGAGCGCGGCAAGGGCTTCGAAGAGGGCATCAAGAAGTACCCCGGCATCCAGGTCGTCGCCCGGCAGCCCGCGGACTTCGACCGCACCAAGGGCATGGACGTGATGACCAACATGCTCCAGGCGCACCGCGACATCGGCGGGGTGTTCGCCGCCAACGACGAGATGGCGCTGGGCGCGTCCAAGGCGCTGGGCGGCCGCTCCGGCAAGGACGTCAAGGTGGTGGCGTTCGACGGCACCCCGGACGGGGTCAAGGCGGTCCGCGGTGGCACCCTGACCGCCACCGTCGCCCAGCAGCCGGAACTCCTCGGCAAGCAGGCCGTGGACTGGGCGCTGAAGGCCGCCCTTGGTGAGAAGCTGCCGCGGTCGGTGCGGGTGCCGGTGGTGCTGGTGACCGCCAAGAACGCCGCGAAGTTCGACGACTGAGAGCGTGGCCCGGCACGGCCGACGGGGCCGCCGGGAATGACAGATGAGAAGAGTGGGAGAGCGGTGCATGTATGACGTCCTGGTGGTCGGCTCGGCCAACGCGGATCTGACGGTACGGGTCGACCGGCGGCCCGGCGCGGGCGAGACGGTGCTCGGCACGGACCTGGTCGAATCGGCCGGCGGCAAGGGCGCCAACCAGGCGGCCGCCGCCGCCCGGATCGGCGGGCGCACCGCGCTGCTGGCGCGGGTCGGCGGCGATGCGTACGGGGAGCTGCTGCTGGATGCCCAGCGCGCCGCGGGCACCGATGTCACCCCGGTCATCGTGGACGGGACGGCCCGCACCGGCACCGCGATGATCATCGTCGACCCGGACGGTGACAACAGCATCGTGGTCTCGCCGGGCGCCAACGCCGCGCTCACCCCGCAGGACGTGGCCGCCGCGAAGGACACCATCGCCGCCTCCGCGGTGGTCTCCCTCCAGCTGGAGATCCCCATGGAGTCCGTACGGGCCGCCGCCGCGGCCGCCGAACAGGCCGGCACCCGCGTCGTGCTCAACCCCTCCCCGGCCCCCGCGGCGGATCTGGCCCCCGAACTCCTCTCGGTGGCCGACCCGTTGGTGGTCAACGAGCACGAGGCGCGGCAGCTCTCCGGGCTGACCGACGGCACCCCGGCGCAGTGGGCGCAGGCCCTGCGCGACCGGGGCGCCCGCTCCGTCGTGGTGACCCTGGGCGGCGACGGCGCGCTGGTCCTGGATGACTCCGGAGCCGAGAACGTCCCGGGCGTACGCGTCAAGGCCGTGGACACCACCGGCGCCGGCGACGCCTTCACCGGCGCCCTCGCCACCCGCCTGGCCCGCGGCGACACGCTGCCCGGGGCGGCGCGCTTCGCCGTACGGGTCGGCGCCGCCGCCGTCACCAAGCCGGGCGCCCAGCCGTCCTACCCGACCCGGGCGGAGCTGGAGGTCCTGGCGCCGGAACAGCCGGAGGGCTGAGGCCGGGGCGGCACCGCACGGGATTGCTCGGCGCCGCCCGGCGGTGCCCGCCCCTCACCGCCCGGCCAATTCCTTCGGCCCGTACAGCGCGTGGTCCGCGCCGGTCGCCAGTGCCCAGTAGCGGTCGCCGTAGGACCAGTGCCACCACTCGGTCGGGTAGTTGACCAGACCGGCGGCGGTCAGCGCGGCGTTCAGCACCCGGCGGTGGGCGCGGGCGGCGGGCGTCAGATCCGGCGCGGCCGTGTAGCAGGCGCCGTCGCTCTCCTCGGGGGAGGCGTTGATCGGGGTCCCCATGTCGACGGGTTCTCCCTCGGTGGTGACGAGGGTGAGGTCCACCGCGCCACCCGCGCTGTGCGGGGCGATCCCGGGCGGTGACACATAGCGGCTGGCGGCCTGGTGGAGCCGGCCGGCGTCCCAGCCGGGGTGGGCGGCGCGCAGTTCGTCCGCGTACTCCTCGAAGTAGCGGCGCTGGAGCCCCGGCGGCCGGTAGCCCTCGACGAACTGCAGCCGCAGCCCGTCCGGCAGCGATTCCTGCGCCGCCAGCAGCCGTGGGAGCACGCCCTCCCGCAGAAAGGCGAAGTCACCGAGCGGGTCGTTCCGGTCCTCGGCCACGAGCAGCGCGGGCGCCGCGGCCCGTACGTCCACCAGCGGCTCACCGCACTCCTCGACAGGGATCGCGGCCACCGCCGGGTCCGCCATCAGCGTGATCCGGTCGCGGACATCGGTGAACACCAGCTCCGCCCCGTCCCCCGGCACCGGCCCGGTCCACTCGGCGGCCGCCGCCACCCGCTCGCCCGACGGCAGCCAGGCGCCGCTGAGTCCGCACCCCGAAGCGGAGCCGCCGGTCCCCATGCCGTTGGCGAGCAGCACCTGCAGCCCCTGGTCCCGCGCCTGCCGCGCATATCGCGCCACGCGCTCCGCCGAGCCGTGGAAGGAGCTGGCGAGCGACACCCGGCAGCCGTCCGCCGCGGCCCGCGCCGCCACTTCGGGGACGCTGTTGTCGAAGCAGGTGGCGAGCGCGAACCGGATGCCGCCCAGGGTGCAGCGGCCGTCGGCGGTGCCCGGCGCGAACACGGAGTTCTCGTCCCCGTACAGATGGACCTTGTCGTAGCGGGTGACCAGGGCGCCGTCCGGGCCGATGACGAACGAGGAGATGGCCGGACGGGACCCACCGCCGGTGGCGCGGCCCGCCGCGTTCACGACCGCCGCGGTCCCGGTCGCCCGGCAGGCCTCCCGTACGGGTGCCAGCCGGGCATCGTCCGCCGTGACCGTCATGCCCTGCGGGGCGGCGGCTATCAGCGCCAGGTCGTAGTGCGTCAGCGCGAGTTCGGGGAAGACCACCAGCCCGGCGCCGCGCCCGGCGGCCTCGGTGAGGAGCCCGGCCATCCGGGCGGCATTGGCCTCGATATCGCCCGGTACCGGGAGGAATTGTGCGGCAGCAATGATCATTCGCCCATGATGCCGGGCGGGGTGGGTGGCCGCTGGGCGGTCTGCGGGTGGTCCGGGCGGATCGGCGCGGTCCGGGCGGGGTGGACCGGGCGGCGCGGGCCGACCGGGATGGTCCCGGCGGTCCGGTGGCCGCTCCCGCCGCCGGACCGCCCGCCCAAGGGGGCCCCTGGTCCGGCTACTTCCGGTCCGCCGCCCGTGCTGCCGCCGCCTCCGACGCCGCCACCGTCACGACCGCCCGCACCTGCCCGGTGATCGTGGTCCGGTTCCGTACGAAGACGGGGTCGGTGATCCGGCCGTGCGCCGGGTCCGTGTTGTCCGGGCCGAACTCCAGCACCGGTGTGTGCAGATGCCCGCCCGGGATCGCCGGTCGCACCGCGTCCCTCAGGAGCGTCGCCCGATAGGCGATCTCATTGGAGAGGTAGTCCCCGCCGCCCCCGGCACGCGCCGTGGAGCCCGGGGTCGGGCCGTCCGGCCGGTCGACGGGCGCGCCGCCGCCCGCCGGGATCTCGGTGACGGCGGTGTGGTCGACCACCGGGTACGGTCCGGTGCCGGCCGCCACGATCCGCGCGTACGGCAGGCTGGTGGTCGTCCACTGCGGCTGCGGCCGCACGGTCGGCACTCCCGCCGGGATCGGCACCAGCTCCGTACGCGAGTCCCGCGCGTTGTCCGGATAGCCGCCCCGCCAGGCCCCGTTGGTCCGCTCGACATCGAACCGGCCGGGCCGCCCCTGACTGACCGTCGTGAACAGATCGGCCTGCCGTGGTCCGCTCCGGAAGTGCGGCAGCAGGGTGCGCTCCACCGTGCCCGCCGCGAAGTCGGCCCACCGTACGGGGAAGACCGCGGTCTCGATGCGGGCGGGCTTCCCGGAGGCGGTCCGCACCGTCGTCCCGTCCAGCGCGAGCGCCGCCGCCCCCGACGGATTGCTCCGCCGGGCATCGGCGTCCAGCTGGAAGGGGTCGAAGCCGGTCACCACCACCCGCAGCACCTCCTTCCCGGCGGGCAGCGCGATCGAGTCCTGCCCACGCGAACCCCGCTCCAGCGACCCGAGCAGGGCATCGCGCCGGCCCTCGGACAGCCCGAACTCCGGCCGCCACTGCCGTAGTTCCTTCGCCATCCCGAGCCGCGCCCAATACAGCGGCCGGTCGTCGTCCCGGCTCAGATCGCCGCCGTCGGGCCCGCGGCCCTGCGCCCGGTCCACGGCCCGCCGCCACAGCGCCCGCCCCTCGCCCGCGACATAGCGCCGGGCCTCCGGGTAGCTCGTCACCCGCGCCAGCCCGCTCGCGAACTCCCGCTCCCACACATCGAATCCACTGCGCCGCAGGATCTCCTGCGGCGCCACCTGCGTCAGCCGCCCCTCCTCCACCGTGCTGTCCACCGCGGGGGCCGCGGCCGCCGGAGCCGTCAGGGCCAGCGGAACGGCGGCCATCAGCGCGACACCCAGCGCGCCCATCCTGGTACGTATGCGTCTCATGGGGGCGAGTAAAGCGGTGTGGGCGTGGGGGCGGTAGAGGTGCCGGCCTCCGCGCTGTCCGGTTCCTGCCCCTCGACTTGGGGCCTCGACCCGGCCCGGTGCGTGTCGGGTGACCGCGGATAGGGTTCCTGGTCCGGTCCGGTCCGGCACCGTCCCGCCGTGTCCGCCCGGTCCGGTCCGCCGCCGCGTCCGGCGCACTCCACGAGACTCAGGGGGATCTCTGTGGCCACTCCGCCACCGCCGCACGACCCGCACCCGCATGGCCAGCCGTACGGCCCACCGCCCATGGGGCCCTACCCGCAACAGCCCACAGCGCCCCACCCCCAACAGCCCGCGGGCGCCCGCCCGCAGGCGCCCGTCGGCCCGTACGACCCGCGGCCGGGGCAGCCGGCCGCCCCGTACCCGTACGACCGTCAGCAGCCCCTGCACCCGCACCCACACCCGTACCCGCACCCGCACCCGCAGTCGCACCCGCACCCGCACCCACACGCCGCCGACCCGGGCTGCCGGCTCTGCGGGGCCCGGCCCGCCGTGCAGGCCACCGTGCGCGGGCACCAGGGCCTCTTCCTCCTGATGCGCTTCCTCAGCCGCAGTGGAACGTTCTGCCGCTCCTGCGGGCTGGCCACCTACCGGGAGATGTCCGCGAAGACGCTCTGGCAGGGCTGGTGGAGCCCGCTGTCCGTGGTGGTCACCCCGGTCACCCTGCTGATGAACCTCGGCCCTCGAAGCCGCTTCCGCAAACTGGCCGCCCCCGTAGGCGGGTTCGGCCCCTCGCTCGACCCGGGCCGGTCGCTGCTGCGCCGGCCGGTGGCGCTGCTGTTCCTGGTGCCGATGGCGCTGGTGGTGCTGGCGATTCCCACCCTGTTCGTGCTCGGCGCGTTCGTCGAGGGCGCCGGTATCGGGCAGGCGCCCACCCTCGCGATCGGTGACTGTGTCCGCAACGAAGGGGACTGGGAGGACCAGGACCTGGAGATCGTCGACTGTGGTTCGGCCGACGCGGAGTACAAGGTGACCCGCCGGCTCGACACCGCCAAGGACGTGTGCGCCGACGGCGAGCTGCTCGCGGACCTCACCTACAGCCCGGACAGGATGACGATCTCCTGCCTCGCGCCGGCCCGGTAGCCGCACCCGGGCCCACGGGGTCTGCGGGGTCTCCGGGCTCGGCGGGGTCCAGGAGGTCTGCCAAGGCTCCGGCGTCAGCCCTCGCCGGGCCCGTCACCCGACCCCTCGCCCCGCCCCTCGCTCGCCCCGTCGCCCGACCCCTCGCCCGGCTCCTCACCCGGCCCCTCCCCGGTCCCGCCGGCCCGCCCCTGCCCGCACCCGAGCAGCGTCAGGAAGTCCCGGAAGGCCGCCGGCATCTCCACCTCCTCCGGGTCCAGCAGCCACTGCAACTGGAGCCCGTCCATCACGGCGGCCAGCAGCGGCGCCGCCCGCTCCGGGGTCAGACCGCCGGGCAGGGTGTCGCCGCATTCGGTCCGCAGGACCTCGGCCAGCGCGGCGCGGACGACGCGGAAGCGGCTCTCGAAGAATGCGCGCGCGGGATGGTCCTCGGTGACGCTGTCGGCGGCCAGCACCGTGTAGGTCCGGACGAGGCCGGGGCGGGTGGCGTTGTAGTCGACGAGCTGGGCGAGGGTGTCGGTGTGCCGGGTGCCGGCCGCCGCGGCCGCCGAGGCCAGATCCCAGCGGTCGCGCGTCTCCAGCACCCCCACCAGCAGCAGTTCCTTGGTGGGGAAGTGGTGCAGCAGGCCCTGCTGGGTCAGTCCGGCGCGTTCGGCGACGGCGGCGAGCGAGGTACGGCGGTAGCCGCGCTCGGCGATCAGCTCCATGGCGGCCTCCAGGATGGCCGCGCGCCGCTCCGCGCGCTGGGTCTCGCGCCCGCCACCGGCGCGCCGCGCACCCGGCCCGCCGCCGCGGGGTCCGCCCTGGTCTCGTGCAGTCACCGGCCGAGCGTAACCCTCCCGTGGAGATCCCGTACGGCTGATGTAACGGAAAAGTAACGGTGCCTACCGGTTGACAGGTGGGCCGGTAAGAATCCGGACGGGGGGTCCGCACGTCCATTCAGGGAACACCGGAGAGCCGCATGACCGACCACCATCCGCACGGCCCCGCCGCTGACGCCGCCCACCATCATGCCCGGGACCGCGCGCACGAGCACGCCGCGGCCGTCGAGCGGGCCCTCGCCGCGCTCGACCTCGACACCAAGGCCCGGCTGCTGTCCGGCCAGGACATGTGGACGCTGCCGGCCGTGCCCGCGATCGGGCTCCGGTCGCTGGTGATGTCGGACGGGCCGGTCGGGGTGCGGGGTCAGGAGTGGAGCCCCGAGGACCCCTCGGTGGCGCTGCCCAGCCCCACGGCGCTGGCCGCCACCTGGGACCCCGAGCTGGCCCGCCGGACCGGTCACCTGCTCGCCCAGGAAGCCCGCCGCAAGGGCGTGCACGTCCTGCTGGCACCGACCGTCAATCTGCACCGCTCACCGCTGGGCGGCCGGCACTTCGAGTGCTATGCGGAAGACCCGCTGCTCACCGGCGAGATCGGGGCCGGATATGTCCGTGGGGTGCAGGAGGGCGGCGTCGGTGCGACCGTCAAGCACTTCGTGGGCAACGACGCCGAGACCGACCGGCTCACCGTCGACAACCGCATCGCTCCCCGCCCGCTGCGCGAGCTCTATCTCGCGCCCTTCGAGCACATCGTCGAAAACGCCCGCCCCTGGGCCGTGATGACCGCCTACAACCAGGTCAACGGCTCGACGATGACCGAACACCGCGCTCTGGTCCAGGACGTGCTCCGCGGCGCATGGGGTTTCGACGGCTGCAACGTCTCCGACTGGACGGCCGCCCGTGACACCGTGCGCGCCCTGCGCGGCGGCCTGGACGTGGCGATGCCGGGGCCCCGCACGGTCTACGGCGAGCGGCTCGCCGGGGCCGTCCGCAGTGGTGAGGTGGCCGAGTCGGAGGTGGACGACGCGGTGCGCCGGGTGCTGCTGCTCGCCGCCCGTACGGGCTGTCTGGAGGGGGTGCCGGCCGCGGTCGACCCGGCCGGTGTCCCGCGGGAGGCCGACGGCCGGGCGGTGGCCCGTGAGGTCGCCCGGCGGGGGTGTGTCCTGCTGCGCAACGAGCCGGTGGGCGGTGCGCGGCGGGCGCTGCCGCTCGATGCCGCCGCGGTCCGCAGGGTCGCCGTGATCGGGGCGGCCGCGCGCGAGGCCCGGGTGCTCGGCGGCGGGTCCGCGACCGTCTTTCCCGACGCGGTCGTCTCCCCGCTGGAGGGGCTGCGCGCCGCGCTGCCCGACGACGTCGAGCTCACCTTCGCGGCCGGCACCGATCCGCGCTCCCGCGTCCCGCACGCCCGCGAGGGCTTCACGCTGCGCGCCCGCTACCTGGCCGCGGACGGCCGGCTGCTCGCCGAGACCACGCAGCGCGACGGCAAGGTGCAGGTGATGGGCCGCTTCCCCGAGGGCGTCACCCGGCAGAACCTGAGCGCCGTCGAACTGACCGGCAGCTTCACCCCGCGGCACACCGGCGGCCACACGCTCGCCGTCTCCGGCACCGGTGCGCTGCGGCTGACCGTCGGCGGCACGGTGCTCTTCGACGGCCACTGCGCACCGGAGGGCGGCGACCCCTTCGAGTCGTTCCTCAACCCCGTCGAGCGGCGGGTGACGGCGCAGCTGACGGCGGACGAGCGGGTCGAGGTCACGCTGCGGTACGTGCCGGACCACCCGGGCGGCTCCGGGGAGGGGCCGGCCGCGCTGCACTTCCTGCTCGGCCACCGCGCGCCGCAGGCCGACGCGGACACGGAGATCGCCGAGGCGGTCCGCGCCGCGGCCGACGCCGAAGTGGCGATCGTCGTCGTCGCCACCACCGAGGAGACCGAGTCCGAGGGCTTCGACCGCCGGGACCTGCGGCTGCCGGGCCGCCAGGACGAGCTGGTCCGCCGGGTCGCCGCCGCCAACCCGCACACCGTGGTGGTCGTCAACTCCGGCTCCCCGGTGGAGCTTCCTTGGCGCGAGCAGGTCCCCGCCGTGCTGCTGAGCTGGTTCCCCGGGCAGGAGGCCGGGGCGGCGCTGGCGGACGTGCTGCTCGGCGCCCATGAGCCGGGCGGCCGGCTGCCCACCACCTGGCCGGCCCGCCTCGACGACGCGCCGGTCACCACCGTCACCCCGACCGACGGGCAACTCGACTACGCCGAGGGCGTGTTCGTCGGATACCGCGCCTGGCAGCGGTCCGCCGTCGCGCCCGCCTACCCCTTCGGCCACGGCCTCGGCTACACCGACTGGGAGTACGAGTCGCTGGACACCACCCCGGACTCGGTGCGGGTACGCGTCCGCAACGCGGGCGACCGGCCCGGCCGCGAGGTCGTCCAGATCTATCTGGCGCCCACCGAGGACGCCGCCCCCGACGCTCCGGAGCGCCCGGTGCGCTGGCTGGCCGGCTTCGCCGTCGTCGAGGCCGGCCCCGGGGAGAGCGCCGAGGCCGAAATCCCGCTGCCGGACCGGGCGTTCGCGGTCTGGGACGCGGAGGGCGGTGACTGGCAGCGGGTCAAGGGCGTCTATCTCGTCGAGGCGGCGCACAGCGTCGACGACCGCAGGCTGACGGCGGAGGTCACCGTCGGCTGACGGGGCCGGAGGCGGGGGCGCTCCTCCCCAGGGACGCCCCCGCCGGTCCCGGCACCCGCCAGTCCGGTCCCGGCGCACGCCCGTCCCGTCCCGGCACCCGCCCGTCCGGACCCTCATCGCGACCGTCCCCTCATGACGGCACCACCGACACATCACCGCCGCTCGTCCGTGCCGTGATCTTGTGCGCGGAGCCCTTGTCCGTCGGGACGGAGACCTTGCGATCGCCGCCGCTGGTCGTGGCCTCCACGGCGTAGGAGCCCTTCGGCAGCCGGATGGTGACATTGCCTCCGCTGGTACGGCCCGATATCTCGTCGGGCGCCGAGGACAGCGCGAGATCCACATCGCCGCCGCTGGTCCGTGCCTTGGCGGTGCGGGCCGTGGAGTCCTTGACGGTGATGTCCCCGCCGCTGGTCTCCGCGGCGATGCCGCCGGTGGCGCCGCGGACGGTGATGTCCCCACCGCTGGTGCGCAGATCGACCGAGGCGTTGCGCGGCAGCAGCACCCGGTAGGCCACCTCGCACCGGCGTCCCATGCCGCAGTCCTCGGCCTCCAGCGTCAGCCGGCCGTCCTTGACCTCGTGCGAGGGGCTCGGCTTGCGGTCGTTGTAGACGTACTTCTCCGTCACCTTCACCTGGCCGCCGGCGTCGACCGGGACGACCTCGATGTTCCCGCCGTGCGTCGTCGCCGACAGCGCGGTGACCTTGCCGGGCACGGTGTACGTACGCTGCGCCTCCTTGTCCGGGCCGAACCCCGTCAGCGAGCAGCCGGTCATCAGCACGGCCGACGCGGCACAGGACAGCACGAGATACGAGGTACGCAGGCGGGCCATGGTGAGAGGTCTCCTGGGGCAGCAGTGAACGGAAACGGAACGGATCGGACAACCGATCGGTGCCATCGTCCCGCCCCGGCCCCTTCCTTGGCGTCGCCGCACAGGATGACCTTGGCGCAGCCGTGCCCTTAAGGGTTTCCCCCAGCCCGCGGCCGCACCGAGAACCTGTACACGGTTTCCGAGTGATAGGTCTCGCCGGGCCGCAGCACCGTGCTGGGGTAGTCCGGGCGGTTCGGGGAGTCCGGGAAGTGCTGGGTTTCCAGGGCCAGTCCGGCCGCCGGACCGTAGGGGACGCCCGAGGTGCCGGTCAGGGTGCCGTCGAGATGGTCGGCGGTGTAGAGCTGGAGGCCGGGCTCGGTGGTGGCCAGGGTCAGGGCCCGTCCGGAGCGCGGGTCGTACAACTCGGCGACGGTGCGCGGTGCGTGGCACACCCGGCCGTCCAGCGCGAAGTTGTGGTCGAAGGCGCCGCCCACCGCGCGCGCCGTACGGAAGTCGAAGCGGGTGCCGGCGACTTCGGCCGGTGCGCCGGGCACCGGAATGCCGCCGGTGTCGCACGGCGTGTACCGGGACGCCGCCAGCCGCAGCTCGTGCCCGGTGGCGCTGCCGCTGCCGTCCCCGCCCAGGTTGAGGTATGTGTGGTTGGTGAGGTTGACGACGGTCGGTGCGTCGGTCCGCGCCCGGGAGACGATGCGCAGCGCGCCGCCGGGGGAGAGGGTGTAGGTCACGCTGACGTCCAGGGCACCCGGGAAGCCCTCCTCACCGTCCGGAGAGACCCGGTGCAGCCGCACTCCGCCGTCGACCGGCCGGGCCTGCCACACCACCCGGGAGAAGTTCCGCGGCCCGCCGTGCAGGCTGTGGGGCCCGTTGTTCGGCGTCAGTTCCCAGGTCCGGCCGTCGAGTCGGAACGACGCCCCGGCGATCCGGTTCGCATACCGCCCGACCAGCGCGCCGAAGTGCGACCCGCCGTGCGTGACATACGAGCCGAGGTCGGCGAAGCCCAGTGCCAGCTGCCCCCGCGCCCCGTCCCGGTCCGGGGCCTCCACCGTCTGGATGATTGCGCCGTAGGTCAGGACACGGACCCGCACCCCGCCGGGCCCCGACTCCAGGGTCCAGCGGTCGACGGGCGTACCGTCCTCCAGAGTGCCGAAGGCTTCCCTGCTGACCTGCGTCTTCATGGCAGCGAGCCTATGCCCGCCGGCCATCGGGCGGCGCCGGGGGAGCGCGTTCAGCCGCTGCGGCCGGGCCGGGTGATGGTGCGGAACGCCAGCTCCGCCAGCTCCTTCTGGCCGCCGGTGCCGGGGTGGAACCAGTCCCAGGTGCTCAACTGCCGCCCCGTGAAGCGGTAGTCGAAGACCGACTTGTCGAACCGGCACAGCGGATCGGTGCCGCACACCTCCGCCAGCGCCGTGTTGTACGCCATCACCCGGCCTTGGACCTCCGCCCGCCGGTCGTGCGCCGCCTTGGACAGATCATCCGGATCGCGCAGCATGGACCCGCAGATGCCCAGCTTCCACACCTGCTTGCCGAGCGGGTTCTTGCGCCCTTCCGACCACAGCCGCAGCAGATCCGGCACCGCCGCGACATACACCTGGGTGTGCGGCAGGGCCCGCCGCAGGTACTTCATGGACCGTGCGAAGTCGGCGCGGAAGGCGTCCGCCGGGGTCATCGAGCGGACATCGCGCCGGCAGGCGTCGTTGGCGCCGATCAGGACCGTGACCAGCTGGGGCTTCCGGTCGGCGGCCGCGGTGATCTGGTCCGGCAGATCGCGCATCAGCGCACCGGTCCGGGCGAGGTTCCAGCTGTGTGTGGCGGGGCGTTTGACCAGCCGTCGGGCGAGGCTGTCGACCTTGGGGTCGGTGCCGGTGGCCCAGGAGACCTGCGGGCAGTCGGAGAGGACGGTGCAGGCGTCGAAGCCCACGGTGATGGAGTCGCCGAGGGCGGCGATCGAGTGGGGGTTGGTGCGCCACACGGGCGCCTTGGCGGCCTTGCGCTTGCCCCCGGCGCCGGACTGCGGAGCGGAGCCGTCACCACTACAGGCGGTGAGGGCGATCACCAGTGCGGAACCGATGGCGACGCTGCGTGAGGAGCGGAGGTCGAAGCGGCGGCGCCGGGTGCGAAAGGCCCGATCGATCCGCGTCATCCCCTGTCCCCCTCCGGCGTGCGAGTGATATCTCTTCGGGTACCGACGGTACGTCACGCCCTCGACCGGCACCGCGCGATAGCTTTGCCCCGTGCTTGCCGGGCGGTGACGCAAAGTGGCAAGTGCAGTCGGCACAGACAAATTACATCACGTCATTTCCTGTCCCTTTTGCGGCAAATTCCGCCTAATGGTGTTTACTGTAGGTCACCAGCATGCTGGTGCCGAAGTGGTCACTGGGGCAGAATGGCAACTGTCCCGGCCGCAACCGGAACGGGCACGAGGCCGCTGGGGAAGGCGAACCTCGAACCGCACTGGAGGTCCCGGTGACGACACGTGGAGTTCTGTACGTCCACTCCGCTCCGCGCGCGCTGTGCCCGCACGTCGAATGGGCCGTCGCGGGCGTCCTCGGTGTGCGCGTCAACCTCGACTGGATCCGCCAGCCGGCGTCCCCGGGCACATGGAGAGCCGAGTTCTCGTGGCAGGGCGAGGCCGGCACGGCCTCCAAGCTGGCCTCGGCGCTGCGCGGCTGGCATCTGCTGCGCTTCGAGGTGACCGCGGAACCCTGCTCCACCGCGGAGGGCGAGCGCTACAGCTCCACCCCCGATCTGGGGATCTTTCACGCCGTCACGGGCATCCACGGCGACATCCTCATCCCCGAGGACCGGCTGCGCGCCGCGGTCGCCCGCTCGGCGAGCGGCGAGACCGAGCTGGCCGCCGAGGTCGCCAAGCTCCTCGGCAAGCCCTGGGACGACGAGCTGGAGCCCTTCCGGTACGCGGGCGAGGGCGCCCCGGTGCGCTGGCTGCACCAAGTCGTATGAGGAGTGAGGCGCCGGTCCGCTGCCTCCACCAGGTCGTCTGACCCACCGGCAGGCCCCCGACACGCGGCGGCGGTTGCCTTCGAGCGCGCTCCACGTCCTAGCGTGCGCTCATGGCCGACAACACGTCATCCGACACTCTTTCCGTAGCGGTGCTCGGCACCGGCATCATGGGCGCGGCGATGGCCCGCAATCTCGCCGCCGCCGGTCTGGACGTGCGCGCCTGGAACCGGACGCGCGCCAGGGCCGAGCCGCTGGCCGCCGACGGCGTCCGGGTCGCCGGCAGCCCCGCCGAGGCGGTGGACGGCGCCGAGGTGGTCCTCACGATGCTGCTCGACGGGGAGGCCGTCCTCGACGCGCTCCGGCAGGCCGCCGGCGCGCTGCCGCCCGGCGCACTGCTTCTCCAGATGAGCACGGTCGGCACCCACGGGCTCGCCCCGCTCGCCCGGTTCGCCGACGAGCACCGCCTGCGCTTCGTGGACGCCCCCGTACTGGGCACCAAGGTGAACGCGGAGAAAAGCGAGTTGACGGTCCTGGCGGCCGGCCCGCAGGACGTACGGGAGCGCGCCGCGCGGGTCTTCGACATCATCGGGAGCACCACCCGGTGGGTCGGCGAGGACGGTGCGAGCGGGGCCGCCAGCCGCCTCAAGCTCGTCATCAACAGCTGGGTGCTGACCGTCGTCAACGGCACCGGCGAGGCGCTGGCGCTCGCCAAGGGGCTCGGTGTGGACCCGCGCGACTTCCTCGCCGCGGTCGCCGGCGGAGCCCTCGACCTGCCCTATCTGCGGCTGAAATCCGAGCTGATCCTGGCCGATAACTACCCTGCGAGCTTCACGGTGTCCGCGGCCCGCAAGGACGCCCGGCTCATCACGGAGGCCGCCGGGGAGGCCGGAGTACGGATGGATCTGGTGGCGGCGGACGCGGAACGCCTGCGCCGGGCCGAGGAACAGGGCCACGGCCACAAGGACGCCGCGGCGGCGTACTTCGCCAGCTTCGACGGCTGAAACGGCAGCGGGGGGGGGGGGGGGGGGGGGGGGGGGGGGGGGGGGGAGGGGGGGGGGGGGGGGATGCGAAGAAAAAGAAAGAAAAAAAAAAAACATGGAGGTGCGAAACAAAAAAAAAGGTGGGCGT